>JAFGRB010000071.1 GCA_016935365.1 Deltaproteobacteria bacterium | reverse complement strand
TCTCGGACAAGTCTCGAGATTGCCGCGCCCCTTCAGGGCGCATGACTGTGTTCTCTCCGCTTTCCTGGGGCTGAAGCCCCAGGCTATATCCCATCGCTGCTTCGCAGCGAGGAGGGGCCGGGCGAAGCCCGGAGAAGGGGTAGGATCTGGCGAATCGCCTACTTCGCCTGCTTGACGCTCATCCCCTCGACGTTCTGGTTGAAGAAGTCCTTGGCCTGGCGGCGCTGGAGCAGCATGCTGCCATCGGGCTTCTGCAGCTCGCCCTGGATCATGTCGTCGTCGAAGTCGTAGACGGTCTGCTTCTTGTACTGGACCGACGGCTGCGGTGGCTGATCGTACGCCTCGCCGTCTCCCTCCTCTCCATCACGCGGAGCCACGCGCTCGCGATACAGCCCATAGGCGTCCCGGTGCATGGCGATCGCGGTCACCGGGCCCTCGATCCCGTCGGCGACGAAGACGCCCCGCAGATCGGTCTTGCCCACGGTGAAGCGCTCGTCCGCCTCGCCCTTGAGCTGGACCCGGGCCCCGGGCACGCTGCGTCCGCGGGCTTCGCGCATGGTCACCCGCACCCGGCCGTCGGCGCTGCGCTGCACCTCGCACGACAGGCTGTCGAGCAGCACCAGGCAGTGGGTGGTCCGGGAGCCGCCGCGGACGATGAGCAGGTAGGCGCCCTTGCCGCGCAGCCGCAGCGGGACGCTCTGCTCGAAGCGGCCGCCCGCGGGCGGCGGCTTGAGCCGCACCCGGGTCGAGAGCACCGGCTCGATCCCGGCCAGGTTCACCTCGCCCAGGTTGCCGAGCGAGCGCTTGAGCAGGTAGAGCTTCATCAGATCCACCCGGTAGGCCCGCAGGTCCAGCTCGGTGAGGTTGGATGCCTCGACCTCGAGCAAGGCCGGTCGGCCCTGCTCGATCTCCAGCACCTCCGGCACCGCGTAGTGCTCTCGCGTGAGCTCGCGGATGGTCTCGGCCGCGTCCCGGAAGCGGGTCTGGACCCGCTTGTAGAGCTTGAGCGCCGGCTCGGTGCGCCCGCGGGCGTGCTCGATCTGGGCCATGATGTAGATGGCCATATCCCGGTTGTCGCCCTGGTCCTCGTCGGCGACTTTCTTGCAGAGCTTCATCGACTCGTTGTAGTCGCCGAGTCGGAAGTGGGCAAAGGCCTTGAGGTAGGCGAGCGCCGGAGCCAGGGCGCTCTTCACATGGCGCCGCAGGCCCACCTCGCACCAGCGCACGGCCTGCTCGGCCCGCTCGCGCTCGATGAAGGCCGAGGCGATCGAGAAGGTGGCCTCGGGCGCCTGGGGGTCCTCCGGGTACAGGCCCAGAAAACGCGCCATGAGCGCCGCGACCTCGTCGAGCAGGCCGGGGCGGTCGAAGCCCCGCAGGTTCTCGCCCTCGGTCGCGGCGTCGGCCCGGGAGTAGACCACCTGGCTGAAGGCGTAGGTGGCCTGGGCGGAGAGGTTGTTGTCCGGGTAGGAGCCGAGCAGTGCGCGCAGCATGGCGAGCGCCTCGGCCAGCTCGCCCTCGGACTCGAGCAGGCCGACCGAGCGGACCTCCTTGAGGAACTGCGCCTCGGCCAGGCCGCGGCCCAGGTGCAGGCCGCCCTCGTGGGCGCCGAGCTTGCGGTAGGCCTGGCGGACCGGGCCCACCTTGTCGAAGGGGATGATCAGGTCCGGGTTCTTCTCCTTGGCGATCTCGAAGTACTTCAGGATCCTCGCGTGGTCCTGGGTGCCGATCGACGCGAAGAGCAGGGCCGAGAGCACGGGGTTGGAGCGGTCCGCCCGCAGGGTGAAGCGCGTGAGCAGCGGCTCGAGCATCTCGAGCACCATGCCGTGGTCGTTCTCGGCGGCCGCGGCCATGCCCCTACCGTGGAGCTCATCGGGCGTGGGCCGGATCTGCGGCAGGGGGCCGTCGGCCCGGTCGATCTGGAATTCGCCCCCGGGGCTCAGCACGAAGAGATCCGGGCTCGAGAGCGAGACCAGCCTGGCCGGCGCGAAGCGATACGCGCCCGGGTGCAGGGCGGCCAGCCGGTACGACAGCCGCGTCGTCGTGCCGGTGGGCGGCATGAAGAAGGCCAGCCGACGCCCCTGCTGCATCATGTGGGTGAACTGGCCGCGCATCGAGTCGGGCACCAGCTCGAAGCCGGGCGGGATGCGCTCCTCGATCACCGCGCCGATGATCGGCTGGACGAAGCGCCGTACTGCGGTCAGGCTCACCTCGACCTGACGGCGGGCCGGGATGCGCGTCACGTCGTTCGTCCAGCGCTCGCCGGGCTCGGCCACCACGCAGCTGAAGCCCGCCGAGATCGGCTTGCCGCGGTAGGGCTCGGGCACGGGCTCGACGTGGCGCACGAGCTGGATGGGCGGCGCGGCCGAGGGCGGATTGGGAATCGAGCGATGTCCGCTCAAGGTCGCCGTGTAGAAGCAGCTGCCCGCGCCTTCGAGCTCGAGCGCGAGCTCGTTCGCACCCGACCGGATGAGCGCCGGCCGGACCTGGATGCGCTCGAGCCGTCCGTCCCGCCCCAGCGTCGCCTCCCCGGCCGGCTCGCCGTTCAGCCGGGCCCGGACCATCACCCGGGTCGCGGAGGCCCGCGCGGTCTCCAGCCGGCCGAGCAGCTCGAGCGCGGCCGCGGCCTGCCGCGGGAAGGCCCAGCCCAGGCTCCGCCCGCGCGCGTGCAACCAGGCCCGCCCGCGCGCGACGCGCGGATCCCGGGGCCGGGTCAGCACGAGCAGGTGCAGGGCCCGGATGCGGTCCAGGTCGCTCGGCCAGGCGATCTGCCAGCGCTCGGACAGGCTCGCGGGCTCGGCCGCGCTGAAGTCGAGCTTCGCGCCCAGGTCGTCGGCCACCTCTGTCGCCTGCTCGGGCCGGCCGAGCCGATGCCAGGTCAGCCCCAGCAGGGCCGCCGATCCGAGCTCCAGGCTCTTTCGCAGCCGGTGCAGGCGGTGCAGGTGCACGAAGGGCACCCGGTCCTGTCCCAGGTGCGCGAGGGCGTAGAGGATCTCGGCCCGGGCCTGGAAGTCGTCCGGCGCCAGGCGCACGAGCTCGCCGTCGAGCCAGGCCTGGGCCCGGTCCAGAGACGCCTGCGGAAAGACCCAGCCGATGCGCCCCGCCAGGGGCCGCGCGCGTGCGAGCGCCTGGAGCGCGGCTGCGGTGCAAGGCACGTTGGAGCCCTGGGCCTGGCGGCTCCAGCCCCAGCCGCCGTCGGATGCCTGGACCTCGATGATCCGCTGCAGGGAGGCGCGCAGGCGGCTGCGGACGAGGTCCAGCATGGCCGTCTCGCCCTGCTCGACCAGGAGATCGTGCAGCGCCAGCGCGGCCAGGGCGGCCTCGGGTCGATCGCCGAAGAGCAGCGGATCGAGATCGGTGGCCAGGTAGAAGCGTTCGAGCCGCGTCGAGAGCCGGATCTCCAGCTCGGGGGCGTTGAGCCCGTCTGCGAGGTCGAGCTTGTGCGAGGCGCGCCCTTCCAGCATGCCCTGCACGGCGATCTGCTCCCGCACGCCCCGGGGGCGCACGGGCACGGTCTTTCGGAGCTTGTCGACCGCGCCCGGACCGGCCTGCGCTTCGAGCGCCAGCTGGATCTCGGCCGCGCCCTCGGGTACCCGGATCTCGGGCAGGACGAGCTCGCCGCTGCGCCGGGCCGCGACGTCCAGATCGGCCTCGGTCGTCTTGCCGGCGTGCTCGAAGCGCAGGTGCACCTTTCTGTCCGCGGGCGTGTCGTTGAACAGCCTGGCCACCGGCGCGACCGCGTCGCCCTGCTCGAGCTCGGGCGGCAGCGCGAGCTCGGCCCAGAACAGGCGCCGGGCGACGATCTCCGCGCGGCTCTCACCCACGTGGGTCTGCTTGCTCACGCCCCGGGCGCAGACCCGCCAGGCGGTGATCGTGTCCGGGAGGCGGAAGTGGACCGTGGCCACGCCGTCGGGGCCGGTGCGCAGCGCGGCCGTGAACAGGGCCGTCTCGGGGAAGAAGCTGCGCCAGCCCCGGGCGAGCCCGCCGCGGATCATGGCCTTGCCCGCGCGGATGGACGGCCTGCCGACGCCCCGGCCGTAGCCGACCCCGCCCCCGCCCATGCCGTGGCCGACGGTGCCCAGCCCGCCTGCTCCGACCTGCATGCCGGACATGTCGGAGAACTTCTCGCGGGCCTCCTCGGTCATGACCCGCCGGCGGGTCTTGAGGGCGGCCATGGCGGCCGAGCCCTCGGCCTCGCGCACCTCGGCCTTCTCGACCTCCTGGGCCTCGACCTCGGGAAAGCGGAACGCGACCGAGGCGCTGGTGAGCACGGTGCCGATCGCCCGCGGGCTGTGGAAAGTCTGGATCAGATCCGGCAGCTTCTCCGGGTAGGCGTCGAGCAGGGCCTGGTCGACGACCGAGACGATCAGGCGGGCGTCGACGGGCTTGCCGGACGCATCCCGGGCGATGAGCGTCAGGGCGACCTCCTCGCCGGGACCGCTCTGCGGGGAGTCGGGCCGCACGCGGATCTCGAGATCGCGCCGGACCTCGACCGCCCGGGCGGTCTGGTGGAGCTTGTCGCCCACCAGGGCTGCGGCCGCGAGCTGGAAGTTGGGCGCCAGCGCAGCGGTCACCGGCCAGTCGACCGCGTTGGCGCCCCTGGCCACCCGCACCGCCCGGTGGACGAGCACCCGCTCGGCCTCGCCGGTCAGCAGCACCAGGGCGGCATCCAGCTCGCTGTGCAGGGTGACGCGCGCCGTGCGCCCCAGGGTCTGGATCTCGGAGTCGAGCGTCAGGCTGAGGGCCTGGGCCTGCTTGCCGATCACGGCGCCCAGCTCGGCCAGCACGAGCTGGCCTTGCCGGTCCCGGGCAAAGGCGCGCAGCACGAAGGAGCCCTCCTCGGGCAAGCGGAGCTCGACGCGCCCGCTACCGGACTCGCCGATCTCGACGTCCTGGGTGAGCACCCGGCGCTCGGCGTTCGTTTGAGCGTCCCGCTGGAGGGCCTCGACGGTCACCCGGGCCGCGCTCGGCCGGTCGAGCGGATCGCGCACCTTGACCCGCAGCCCGAAGGGCTGGCCGGCGAAGAGCCGCGGATCGTCGAGCGCCAGCTCGATCGCCAGACCCTCGACGGCCAGCAGGGTGCTCGTCTCGACCTGCTGGAAGGTCCGGGTGAGCTGGGCCTGGATGCTCAGCTTGCGGTTCTCCTCGAAGCGATCCGTGGCAAAGGAGAATCGCACCCGGCCGTGGGCGTCGGTGCGGCCGGCAAAGAGCTCGTGCCGGCTCGCGAAGTCGATAAGGACGTGCTCGTCGATCGCCGGGCTGCCCTGGCGGTGGCGGACCTGGACCGTGCCGCTGACCGGCTCGCCCCGGAAGAAGACCGGCTTGTCGAGCCGGATCTCGATCTCGTGGGCCAGCCTGCGGAACTCCACGACCTGGAAGGAGCCGCTCGCCTGGAAGACCTGCTCGCCGCTGCCGTGGGAGATCGAGAAGGAGTAGTGCCCCTGGGGGGCGGTCGGATCGAGCGCGATCTCCTGGTGGAAGCTCCCGTAGTCGTCGAGGACCACGTCGCCGTGGTGAATCGACAGGCCGTCCGGCCGCTGCACGTCGAGCCGGAGCTTGTCCCCGGGCTGGTAGTGGTACCGCCCGTCGCGCACCTCGCGGAAGATGCCGGCCAGGTGGACCGGATCGCCCGGCCGGTAGGCCGGCCGCTCGCTGAAGACGAAGGCGCGCGGGACGCGCTGGGTCGGCACCTGGACCGAGGGCCCGCTCTGACCGGTCCAGGCGAGGTGGCCGTCGCGCAGCCCGAAGACCACCAGCTCGTCCGGCTCGGCGTCCTCGGGCAGCTCGGCTCGCCACACGCCGTCCGCGCCGCTCCGGCCCTGGAGCAGGATCCGCTCGCCGTCGCTGACGAGCAGCTCGACCCCGGCCGCGGCCCGCATCCGGCGCATGTCCTGGGCGAAGACGAAGACCTCGCGGGCGCCGGTCTTGACCACCAGCGCGAGATCGGTGACCAGCACGGCCGTGGTGGCCTCGAGCTCGCCGGCCGCGAGGTTGAGCAGGTACAGGCCCGGCTTGTCGAAGGGCAGCTCGACGGCCTGCTCGATGCGGGCGTACTTGCGGTAGGGCTTCACCGGCACCTTCCAGGTCCTGTCCGGAGAGCAGAGCGCGATGTCCAGCCCGGTCACGTCCTGCATCTGCATCCGGTCGCGGAAGTAATCCTCGGCCTGGATGCGCCACGAGCGCAGCGAGACCTCCTCGAGGTTGCGGAGCTTCAAGTCGAGCTTCGGCTTGCGATCGGAAGTAAAGGTGTCCGGCGAGGCCACCAGCATCGACGGGCGCTCGAGGATCTGGAGCCGGGCGTCCGCCTGGGCGCTGATTGTGCTGTGGGGCAGCTTCTTGGCCTTCTCGTATATCTCGCGCGCCCGGGCGAAGTCGCCGCGGTCCTGCTCGTGGATCTCGCCCGCCAGCATGAGGCCCTGCTGGCCGGTGGGGTCCTGGGCGAACTTGGCGCTCAGGGTGCCGAGCACGGCCAGGGCCTGGTCGATGCGCCCGGCCTTGCGAAAAGCCTGGCCGGTGCGCAGCAAGGCCTGCGGCGCCCGGGGCGAGGCGGGGTGCTTCTCGGCGAAGCGGGAGAAGGCCGCGGCGGCCTCGGCCCATCGGGCCTGCTCGGCCTTGTCGGCGGTCCCGGCACCGCGGCTCGTCCGCTCGGCGCAGAGCTTCTGGGCCGCGCTCTCGATCCGCAGCGCCTCCTGCCAGGCTGCGTCCTCGATGCCCTGGCGTGCCTCGGACCAGTGCTCGTGGGCCGGATGCGCCTGGAGGTAGCTGCGGTAGGCGCCGGCGGCCTCGGCGTAGCGGCCCTGGCCGGCCAGGCAGACGCCGAGCTGGTAGCGGGCCTCGGCCATCACCTCCTCGCCGAGCCCCTCGACGCCGAGCAGCTCGCGGATCCGGTCCTCGGCCTCGGCGTGTCTGCGCAGGTGCATCGGCGCCAGGGCCAGCTCCAGCCGGGCCTTGGGCACGTCGGCGTGCGCGGGAAAGTCGCGGATGAAGCGCGCCAGGGCCTCCTGGCCGCGGGCGAGCTCGCGCCATGAGCCGGGATGGGGCATGCGGTAGGTGCGCGCCGTGGCGTAGGCGGCCTTGGCCGCCATGTCGCTCCTGCCCGCACCGTCCATGACCTTGCGCAGGTAGCGCCGGGCCTCGCGCAGGTCGTTCGCCTCGAGCAGGTTTTCGCCGATGGCGAGCTGGATCTCCACCAGGCGCTCGGGCTCGGTCCCGGCATCGCCCTTGCGCCCGCGGGCCGCTTGCTGCTCCCGCTTGAGCAGGTAGTCGATCAAGTAGTCGGCCGCGTCCCGGTGGCGCTTCTGCTCGACGCGGCAGCGGGCGACCTTGAGCACGAGCGCCTCGGCGAGCGCGGACGCTGGACCGAGATCCAGAGCCGCCTGGAAGAAGTGCTCCGCCTTGGCCGGGTCGGCCTCGGCGCGCCGCTCGGCCGGGGGATCGAGCTGCTCGTCGCCCAGGCGGGCGAAGAGGGCCACGAACTCGGCCTGGCGCTCGGCCGAGACGAGCTGATCCAGCGCGGCGGAGAAGAGGGACTCGGCGCGTTTGTAGTCGCGCTCCCGGGCGCGGCACTCCGACAGGCCGAAGCGCGCCTTGCGGCCGAGCTCGCTGCCGGGTCGGGCGGACTTCGCGACCAGCTCGTAGGCCCTGGCCGCCTGGGCGATCCGGCCGGCCAGGAAGTGGACCCGCGCGCCGAGCAAGCGGGCGTGCAGCCGCATGCCGGGCTGCGCCTCGAGCTCGGAGAGCGCGGCCAGCGCCGCGCTCCAGTTCGAGTCGGCCATGGCGCGCATGGCGCGCTGCTCGATGGCGCGCCGGGCGGCGTCGGCCGGATCGCCGGCCGCGGCTCGAGCCAAAGACAGGGTCAGCAGCATGCAGAGCATGGCGATCGGTCGCGGTGTGCGCATGTTCGGGCTCTCCTTTCGGAGGGATGGCTGTCTCTCCATCGGACGGAAGTGTTTGCGAGTTCGGCTCCTTCAGACCGCCTTCGAGCTTCGCGGTTCCGCGCGGGTCTCGTAGACCTGGACCACCGAGCTCTGCGGATCGAGACTCGAGCCCGCGAAGTCGCCGTATCGCCGGCAGACCTGCAGGCCCGCTCGCGCGAGCAGGGCCTCGATGGCCTCGGGCGGGTACATCCGGAGCCTGAGCTCGGTCGCGAAGCCCGGGCCCCCGCCCAGGGGCTCGAAGAAGTGGCGCACCCGGCTGATGCGGCTCGCCGGGTCGTAGCGGTGCTGCTCGCGCTGGACGTAGTGCCCGCCGCGCAGGCGCAGCGTGCGCACCTCCTCGCCCCGCGGGCCGCCGAAGGCCTCGATCAGCTCCGGGCGCGGGAAGGTCAGGTCGAAGAGGAAGCGGCCGCCGGGCGCCAGGTGGGCCCGCACGCAGCCGAGACAGGCCAGCACCTCGCCGTCGGTCAGCAGGTGCATCAGGGCGTTGATCGGGCCGATTGCGGTCCGGTAGCGGCGCTCGAGGCGAAAGGCGCGCATGTCGGCCTCGAAGAGCCCGACCCGGCTCGCCAGCCGGCCGCTGGCCAGGAGCCGCTCGCGGCAGCGGTCCAGCATGGCCGGGGCGAGATCCAGCCCGTCGGCGACCAGGCCCGCTGCGGCCAGGCCGAGCAGGATGCGCCCCGTGCCGCAGCCGAGCTCCAGCACCGGCCCGCCGAGCTCGCGGGCGCGCCGCACGTACCAGTCGCGGTCGGCCGCGAAGGGCGCGTACTCCGCGTCGTAGCGATCAGGATCGGCGTAGTAGCCGAGCTCGGCTTCGGCCTCCACGGCCGGGCATGATAGCATCCCTTCGAGCTATTCGCATCCGCTTCGGAGCGCGGCCCGGATCCGGCTGTAGCCCGGTCCGCGAAAGCCGTTTCCCGGGGGATACAGCGAATCGGGGAGGCGCCGAGCCAAGTGCTCGAATCAGCGACATTCCATATCGAGATCAGCCCGCGGGCATGCTTCCTGCACAGAGCGGGGGGGCGAGAACGACACTCCCTGACGAGGTGCTGGATGAAGACCCAGATGCGAAGCGCGCTTGCCGCGAGCCTGGTCGCGCTGACGATGGCAGCCTGCCACATCTCAGACGATGGCCGCAGCCTCTACGAGGGCCCCAACCCCTTCCTGGATCCCTCGGGCGGCAAGGAGGACACCGGCTACGTCAACACCCGCGGGGTGGAGCTGCACGTGAGCCTGGAGGCCGACATCATCGCGCCCGCCTACCGCATCTTCGACGCCCCGGCCGAGCTGGCCCAGTTCGCGGTCACCTACCTGCGCGACCAGCAGCGCTTCTACCTCGAGATCCTGGCCGAGGACGCCACGGCGGCGGATCGGGTCGAGTGGCTCGTCGACGGCGAGTGGCTCACCAAGGAGCAGGCCCGCAGCGTCGACGCTTCCGAGCTCAAGCACTTCCGCATGCGCGAGGTCAACGCCGTGCTGCTCGACGCCGCCGCGCGATCGATCCAGGCCGGCAAGATCTACCAGGCCCGGGTGCCCATCAAGCCGCTGTCGATCATGAGCGACGCTGCGGACGGCTGCGCGGCGCCCGACTCCCACATCGAGCTCGACCAGTCGGTCTACTGGTACCTCTGGAGCCCGGACCGCAGCAGCTGCCCGGCCGAGCTGGTCCAGACCATGAGCGTGACCGTGGACGAGGTGCTCGAGAACAACCCGTCCTCCTACCCCGAGTACGACCGGCTGTGGGCCGACGGCGAGCTCAGCGCAGTCGTGCTCTTCGGCCGGCTGGACCACGACGGCGACGTGAAGGACGATTACAACTGGCAGAGCGCGGACAAGTTCTGCCAGTGGCTCGTGGAGGCGGGCTTCGCCGAGGCGGACAGCGCCCCGCTGGGACGGCGCTTCGTCAAGAAGGCCGGCGAGGAGCGAAGCGAGCTGGTCGACGTCTACTACCCGGACGTCTTCGAGAACGTGGCCGACTACAGCCGCTTCCGCAACTGGCAGAAGGCCGTCAGCGAGCACGAGGTCATCCTCTACAATGGCCACAGCGTGCTGGGCACCGGCTACGCCTTCGAGCGGGCCGAGTACCCGCCGAGCTACCAGATCTTCCAGGTGGCCTCGTGCCTGAGCTACGAGTACTACGTGCGGCCGGTGCTGGCCGGCAAGGGCGGCTGGGAGAGCGTGGACGTGATCGCCAACGTGGAGCCGACCTACTACCACGAGAACCTGCCGCTGTGCGGCGCCTTTCTGGCCAAGCTCTTCTACGGCTTCGAGAACGGCGGACGGGCCTCCTGGCAGGAGATCCTGGACGCGGTCCACCGCCGGCTGGGCCACGGGCGCTTCGGCGTGTCGGGCGCGCGCGGCAACTGCTTCAGCCCGGAGGGCGATCGCTGCGCGCAGGAGCCCGGACCGGAGCCGGATCCCGACGAGCTGCGCTTCGAGAACGCCGACGAGCTCCCCATCCCGGATGACGACGCGGCCGGCGTGGCCAGCTCGATCTTCGTAGACAGCGACGTGGCCGTGGGCGGCCTGAGCCTGGAGGTCGAGATCAGCCACACCTACATCGCCGACCTGCGCGTGGTGCTCGAGCACGACGGCGTGCAGGCCGTGGTCTGGGACCGGCTGGGCGGCAGCGGCAAGGACCTCTTCCGGGCCTTCGAGATCGACGACTTCGACGGCCAGGTGGCCCGGGGGAGCTGGACCTTGCGGGTCAGCGACTGCGCCGGCATCGACACCGGAAGCCTCGATCGCTGGTCGCTGGTCATTTCGCCCGCAGGCCGCGACAACGACGCGCTCGTCTTCGAGGCCGGCGATGCGGACATCCCGGACGACGACCAGGGCGGGGTGAGCCTGAGCGTCGAGGTGCCGGCCGGAAAGACCGTCGAGTCCATCGCCGTCTCGCTCGACATCTCCCACACCTACGTGGGCGACCTGGAGATCCACCTGTCCCACGCCGGCATGGACGCCCCGCTCTGGGCGCGCGAGGGCGGCGGCGACGACGACATCCACCAGACCTTCCGCCCGGACGCCTTCCGCGGCCAGGACGCGGGCGGCACCTGGACGCTGAGCGTCGTCGATCACGCCCGCCTGGACGCGGGCCGGATCGACTCCTTCGTGCTCGAGATCAACCCGGACTGAGGGCGAGGGGACACCGATCACACGATTCCATCCTCCCACAGCTCGGTGCAGAAGCGAGCGAATGGAATGATCTCGATGTCATCCTGGGTGCGCCGGCGTGATACTTCCGGTGCCACCAGGATGCAACGTCCGGTACGATGCTCCTGCTTCAGGGCGCGCAGGCTTCGCAGATCCTGTGAAGCGATATTGCGCTTGGACTTGAACTCGATGGCGCAGTCGAGATCCCCGACGACGAGGTCGACCTCGTAGCCGGTGCTCGTTCTCCAGAACCGGAGAGGCAGGTCCTTCTCACGGTAGGCCAGGTAAGCTCGCATCTCCTCGATGAGCAGGTGCTCGAAGGCACGACCGTAGACATCGGTCCCGGGCATGATATGCGAGATGCCCGCCAGATGGTTGGCCACGCCCACGTCGAAGAGGTAGAACTTGGCGGTCTCGATAAGGCGGCGCTTCTTCTTCCGGGTCCACGGCGCGAGCTCATGGCCGACAAGCGTGTCCTTGAGGATCTGATAGTACTCGCGGACCGTCTTCGCTGTGACACCGGCCTCGCGGGCGACGTTGGCATAGTTGAGCAAGCAGCCGTGGGTGAGGGCCACCGTCTCGAGGAACCTTGCGAAAGCCGGTACGTTCCGGACAGCGGCCTCGTGGATGATCTCCTCCTGCAGGTAGTCTAAGGTGTACGACTTCAGGGTCCGCTGAGGATTGTCGTCGAGGTAGTGGGCTGGTAGTGTTCCGTGCAGCAGGGCTCGATCGAGGTCGAATCCCTGGATCTCGGCGGTCGTCAGCGGGAACAGCTCGTACCGCCAGGCCCGGCCTCCGAGCAGGTTGGCCGCCTCTCTCTTGAGCTTGCGAGCGCTCGATCCGCACAGCACGAACTTCGTCGCTGTGTTCTCGAGCAACCAGTGGATCTCGTCCAGCAGAGCCGGTACTTTCTGGATCTCGTCGATGACCACCATTTCAGGGCGCTCCGCCAGCAACTGCTCGCGAAGGTGGTGAGGATGCAGCAGGAAATCCGTCTGCTTTTCGGTGTCGAGAAGATCGATGTATTTTGCGCCCGCAAAACGCTGTCTTAGAAGAGTGGTCTTGCCCGTCTTGCGCGGACCCCACAGGAAGCATGCCCCGGATCCGCTACGTGGGTTCTCGGGAATGTCGATCTCCAGGATGCGATCGAATTCGGATAATCTAGTACTCATATCCCGATTATCTAGATAATCGGGAGTATAGTCAATGATTAGCAGCGTGGCTTGAGACCTATTATTACGAGCGAATACCACGGCCTTTGGCCGTGTGACCCAAAGAGGTTCGACCGATCCGTGGTGAAGACAGTGGGTGGGAACAAGATGTTGT
>JAFGRB010000070.1 GCA_016935365.1 Deltaproteobacteria bacterium | reverse complement strand
TGTTTTCAGGGCTAGCCGCCCGAAGGGCGGTCGTTTTGGGGTGAAGCTGCTGGAATCGTATTCCAGCAGCGAGGGGGCTTTGCGAAAACCCCCTGAGAGTGACTAAGACCCAAAACAAGTGCAGCGCACTTGTTTTGGGTCTAGATTCTGGACCGGAGGTGTCGCATGCGGACAGCCGTCATCGTGGTGGACATGTTGGCCGATACCCTGGACCAAAACGAGTACCCGATCACGCCCTGCGCGCGGGCCATCGTACCGGGCATCAACGCCCTGTGCGCCTGGGCGCGCGAGCAGGGCCATCCGGTCGTCTTCGCCTGCGACAGCTTCCTTCCGGGCGACTTCATCTTCACGGGCCGGATGAAGCCCCACTCGCTTCGCGGCACGCCGGAGAGCGAGCCGAGCCGGCTGCTCGATCGGAAGCCAGGGGACGCGGTGCTTCCCAAGCGACGCTTCAGCGCCTTCTACAAGACCGACCTGGACCAGAGCCTGCGCTCCTGGGGCGTCTCCGAGGTGGCCGTCTGTGGCATCGCCACCCAGATCTGCGTGCTGAGCACCGCCCTGGACGCGGTGGCGAACGACTTCCGGGCGACGATGATCGAGGACTGCACGGCCTCGTTCAAGCCCGAGCAGCACCGGGCGACCCTGGACCTGTACCGCAAGGGCCCGCTGCACCCGCTGCTCCAGGTGCTGAGCGCAGATCGCTACATGGATGCTGGCGCCTGATCCCGTCTCCCTTGCGCTCGCCCTCCGGCCTCGGATAGCCTGCCTGTAATCATCTCCACAGTGGAGGCAGGTCATGGAAGAGTTCGCGCTGGCTTCGGACCGCCGCAAGAGCCTGGAGCGCCTCGTCCCCGGAACCGAGGACTACTACTACTACAACTGCCTGCAGTGCCAGCACGAGGGCGATCTGGAGCGGGTGGATGCGCTGCTCGGCTCCTGGCTCGACAGCTTCGGCAGCACGGCCCGGCACGAGCTGGTCCGGCGCCGCCAGACCCTGCTCCGATATGCGGACGATCCGGAGCGCTGCTGCGAGTCCATCCGCTACGAGCTCGGGCTGCACTTCGATCATCAGCAGGACGCCGAGAGAGAGTCCGCCGGTCTGAGCAGCCGGCTCGATCCGGCGTTCGTCTCCAGGGAGACCTTCGAGCGCCACGCGCTCGAGCTGCACTCCGATCTGTCCGACTTCTCCGATCGCGGGCTGGAGCGCTTGCTCGACTCCGACGCCCTGGATGCCGATCGCCGCAGGCTCCTGCTCCAGCGGCTCATGCATCCGGATCATCCCCGGCTCGTCGACCGGATCGCGGCCGATCTGGCCCATCGCCACTCGGGCGGCTTCGGCTCCCTGGCCATCCACGCACTGCTCACGGAGGCCCAGCTCGACGAGCTCGTCCGCCGCAAACCGGACCTGTCCGACAACGAGGCATGGGTGCGCTGCCGCCTGCTCAAGCTGCGGCCCGGGCCCGACGTGGATCTCGCCCACGACGCGCAGGAACGGGAGTCCTTCCTGGAGCGGCTCTGGGCGTTTTCCGAGAAGCTGTCCCCGGCCTTCAACTCGCTGAAGGCCTGCGTGCTCTATCATCGCCTGGCCCACGACCGCAGCCGCGGCGTCTACGACCGCAAGCGCTTCGAGATCTACCTCCAGCTTCCGCGGCACGCTGGCTATGTCGAGCCCCGCTTCCTGCGGGAGCACGAGAGCCGCCACCGCGCCAGGCTGGATGCAGACTTCTCGCCCCAGATCGGGCTCGAGCCGGTCCGCGACGACGAGCCCCTGGTCCGCGAGTACCTGGCGCACTTCCTGCGGGAAGCCGCCAGCCCGGCCCCGTTCGAGCGCTGGATCCAGGAGGGCTGGCTGCGGAGGGTCTTCGCCGAGACCAAGATACTCGCCGGGGCGGGCGATCTGAAGGCCTGGTATGCGATGCTCGACGATCCGGCCGCCTTCCAGGCGCTCGCCGACAGGGTCGATCTCGACTTCGCTCCCACCAACCCCGTCGTCTTCTCACCCGCCGACCCGGTGCGTCTGGCGGTGGACGTGAAGAACGTCGAGAACCTGGTGATCAAGGTCTTCGAGATGAACAGCCTCAACTACTTCCTCGCCCACGGCAAGGAGGTGGACAGCGGGGTGGATCTCGATGGCCTGAAGGCCACCTGGGAGAGCGTCGAGCGATACGAGCAGCCCGCCACCCTGCGCGTGCGCCGCGAGATCGACCTCCCCGAGCTCGCCGGCCGAGCGGGGGTCTTCGTCGCCGAGCTCATCGGAAACGGAAAGTCCAGCCGGGCGCTGATCCGCAAGGGCGCCTTGCGCCATACGGAACGCCTGGGCGCCGCGGGTCACGTCTTTACCGTGCTGGACAGCGACGGACAGGCCCTCGAAGACGCGAGCATGTGGCTGGATGGGCACGAGATCCGCGCCGACAAGGGTCGCATCCGCCTGCCCTTCTCCACCGAGCCCCGCAGCCGGACCGCCTTGCTATGCCACGGCGAGCTGAGCCGCGTCATCCGCTTCCTCCACCAGGCCGAGCACTACAGCCTGCACGCGGGCATCCACGTCGACCGGGAGAGCCTGCTGGCGGGCAACCAGGCCCAGGTGCTTCTCAGGCCGGGCCTGCGCCTCAACGGGATCCCGGTCAGCCTCAAGCTCTGCTCGGAGGTGCGGCTGCGGATCCAGTCCACAGACCACCAGGGCACGAGCTCCAGCTCCGAGATCGCCGATCTGGAGCTCTCGGAGGACCGCGAGACGATCCACGGCTTCCGGGTCCCCGAAAACCTCGCCCGGATCGACTTCCAGCTCCAGGTGAAGGTGCGCTGCGTGTCGCGAGCCGAAGATGTCGATCTGTCCGACGGATGCAGCCACGAGCTGAACGGCATCGACCAGACCGACCGGATCGCAGCGCTCCACCTCGCCCGCACGGACTTTGGCCATGTGCTGTCCCTGCTCGGCAAGAACGGCGAGCCGAGACCCAGGATGCCCGTCACCTGCAGCTTCCACCACCGGGACTTCCAGCATGTCGAGCGCGTGGTGCTCCAGACCGACGAGAATGGGCAGGTCGAGCTGGGCGCGCTCGAAGGCCTGTACTGCATGGACGCCGAAGGAGCGGCCTGCAGCGAGACCTGGGCGCTGGCAGAAGACGGGTGCAACACGCCCGCGGTGCTCAGCGGGACAGCCGGGCAGAGCTTGCGCCTGGCCGTGGCAGCCTATGACGGCGCGCTCGGTCGCGAGCGCTTCGCCCTGCTCGAGCGCCGGCACGGGTCCTACCAGTCCGATCGCTACGACCGCTTGCACCTGCGGGATGGGTACCTGGAGCTGCAGGGGCTCGAAGCGGGCGACTACGAGCTCGTGCTCAAGGAGCAGGACCGGCACATCGAGGTCCGCGTGATCGAGGGCCAGGAGCGCGCCGGCTGGCTGATCGGCTCGACCCGGGCGATCGAGATCGACCGCCATCCGCCGCTACAGGTAACCGAGCTCCGGGTCGAGGGCGCGCGCATCGCGATCCGGATCGCCGGTTCGACGGAGAGGACCCGGGTCCACGTCCTGGGCAGCCGCTTTGCGCCAGCCTTCGACGCGCTGGGCAGCCTCGGGGGGCTGCCGTTTCCCGCAGCCCGCGACAAGAGGCACTCCGTGCTGGAAACGCACTACCTGTCCGGACGAGACATTGGAGACGAGTACCGCTACATCCTGGATCGCAAGTACGCCGACAAGCATCCCGGCAACCTGCTCGAGCGCCCCGGCTTGCTGCTCAACCCCTGGGCCGTCCGCCAGACGAGCACCGGTCTCGACGACATCGCCGGCGGTGATGCCTACAGGTCCCTGGGCCAGGCCGCGGACGAGCCCTGCGCGCAGGCTCCCTCGCCGCCTTCGGGCGGCTCCGCGGGCAATCGGGCCTTTGCCAGGCTCGATTTCCTTCCCGGGGCCGCCTTCCTCGCCGCGAACCTGCAGCCCGACGACGGGGGTTGGGTGCACATTCCCCTGGCCGATCTGTCCGCCTGCAGCCAGGTACGGGTGCTCGCCATCGACGGCCCTGCAGCCGTGATGCGCTGTCTGAGCCTGCGGGAGCCCACGCTCGCCATGCGCGATCTGAGGCTCGTCGACGGGTTGCCCCCGGACGAGCACTTCATCGAGAAGAAGCAGGTCGCCGGGCTGGCTGCCGGCGACAGCCTGGTCATCGAGGACATCACGACCTCGAAGGTGGAAATCCTCGACGACCTGGCGCGCATCATGCGGCTGTTCCAGACCGTCTCGAACGACGCCAAGCTTCCGACCTTCCAGTTCGTCACCCGCTGGGATCGGCTCTCGGACGAGGAGAGGTCCAAGCTCTACAGCGAGCATGCCTGCCACGAGCTGAGCTTCTTCCTGTCGCGCAAGGATCCGGACTTCTTCTCCGGCACGGTCGAGCCCTATCTCCAGAACAAGAAGCGCAAGACCTTCATGGATCGCTACCTGCTCGGACAGGACCTCCAGGCCTACCTCAGACCCTGGGCCTACGGCCGGCTCAACATGGTCGAGCGAATCCTGCTGGCCGAGCGCCTGGCACCCGAGAAGGGCCCGACCGAGCGGCACGCGGGCGACCTGCTCGAGCTCCAGCCGCCGGACCCGGAAGGAGACGAGCGGCTCTTTCACACCGCTTTGGAGGGCAGCGCCCTGGAGACCCAGGACGGGCTCGGCTTCGGGCTCGCCAAGCAGAAGGCGACGGAAAGAAAGCGCGCGGGCAAGAAGGCCCGCAAGCCGGCGCGGTCCGCGATGCGCTCCGAGGCCGGGAAGATCACCGCCGCCGCCATGACGATCAGCGAGTCGTTCGAAGAGGACAAGTGCGCCGAGTGCGAGGCGCTCATGGACATGGACATGGACATGGAGGACGGCGCGGACCTCCTGGCCAGGGCGGACTTCAAGCCGCTGTATCGCAAGCTGGACAAGACCCAGGAGTGGGCCGAGAACCACTACCACCACCTGACGCTCGAGCAGCAGGGCCCCGAGCTCGTGACGATCAATGCGTTCTGGCGGGACTTCGCCCGGCACGATGGCAGCAGGCCGTTCCTGTCCGCCCACCTGCTCCGCGCGACCCGGAGCTTCACCGAGATGATGCTGGCCCTGGCCGTGCTCGACGTGCCGTTCGCGGCCAGCGAGCACGAGATCCACTACGCGGGCTCGCGGATGACGCTTCGCGCCGGCAGCCCGGCGCTGGTCTTCTACTCCCAGATCGCTTCGGTCCAGCCGGCTGCCGAGCGCATGCCGATCCTGGTCAGCCAGAACTACTTCCGGGCGGACGATCGCACTGTATGGGAAGACGGCGAGCAGCGAGACAAGTACATCGGCGACGAGATCCTGGTGCAGACGGTCTATGTCTGCCAGGTCGTGCTGACCAACCCCAGCTCGTCACGGCAGAAAGTGGACCTGCTGCTCCAGATCCCGCAGGGCTCCATCCCGGTCGCGACCGGGTTCGTCACCCGGGGCGCTGCGGTTCAGATCGAGCCCTACGGCACGCACCTGACGGAGTACTGCTTCTACTTTCCGACCGATGGCCATTTCGATCACTTCCCCGCGCACCTGGCGCACAACGAACAGCTGGTCAAGGCCGCCGAGCCCAGACAGCTCAAGGTCGTGCGCAGTCCGAGCCGGATCGACGAGAGCTCCTGGCCCTGGCTCTCACAGCACGGCGGCAGCGAGGCCATCCTGCGCCACCTCGAGGCGCACAACATCGAGCGGCTCGATCTCGATCCGATCGCCTGGCGCATGCGCGACCGCGGCTTCTACTCCAAGGTGCTCGGACTGCTGACCCGGCGCCACGTCTACTCCGACACCCTGTGGTCCTATTCCATCTTCCACAACGACCAGGCCCACATGCAGGAGTACCTCAAGCACCAGAGCGGATTCCTGGATCGCTGCGGCCTGTACCTGGAAAGTCCGCTCATGACCGTGGATGCGACCGAGCGAGACGTCTACGAGCACCTCGAGTACGCGCCGCTGGTCAACGCCCGGGCTCACCGGCTGGGCAGCGAGTTCAAGATCCTCAACGACCGCTTCGCCGAGCAGTACCGGCGCTTCATCGATCTGCTGTGCCAGAAGCCAGAGCCGGACGACGAGGACTGGCTGGCAGCCTGCTGCTACCTGCTGCTCCAGGAGCGGGTCGGAGACGCGCAGAAGGCCTTCGGCCGGGTCGATCCCCGGAAGATCTCCACCCACCTGCAGCACGCGTACTTCGAGTGCTACCTGGCCTTCTACGGCGACGAGCCGGGCCGGGTCCGATCCCTCGCCGAGAAGCACCGCGATCACCCCGTGCCGCGCTGGCGGATACGCTTCCAGAACGTGCTGGCCCAGATCGACGAGGCAGAAGGCGGCACCGCCCGCGCCGTGGACAAGGACGATCGCGACCAGCGCCAGGCCGCGCTGGCCGATCTCGAGCCGAGCTTCGACTTCGACGTCGAGGGGCGCGAGGTCAGCCTTCATTACCGCAATCTGCGCGCTTGCCGGGTGAGCTACTTCGAGATGGACATCGAGCTGCTCTTCTCCCGCCAGCCATTCGTCCAGCAGCAGTCGGGCCAGTTCGCGTTCATCCGGCCCAACCGCAGCGAGGAGATCGCCCTGCCCGAGGGGCAGACCGAGTTCCGCTTCGAGCTTCCCGAAGCCTACCGACGCTCCAACCTGATGGTGGAGATCGAGGCGGGCGGCGTGCGCAAGGCCCGGGCCTGCTATGCGCACGAGCTGGATGTGCAGGTCAGCGAGCCCTACGGCATGCTGCGTGTGGGTCGCAGGGCCGACGGCCGTCCGCTGGTGCGGACCTATGTCAAGACGTACGCCCGCATGCAGGGCGGAAGCGTGCGCTTCTACAAGGACGGATATACGGACTTGCGGGGACGCTTCGACTACAGCTCGCTGTCGACCGATGAGCTGGATCGGACCGAGCGCTTCGCCTTGCTCGTGCTCCACGAGGAGCACGGGGCGGTCATCCTCGAGGCCGAGCCGCCGACCCGCTGAGGTCAAGCGATGGACAGCTCGCTCCTCTTCGTCGTGGCCGTAACCCGCTGGGCGGGCTCGGGGCCGGAATCGTCCTGCTTGCAGGCCCTGGCGCCGGTGCTGGGTCTCTCGGCATACGACCTGAGGCTGAAGCTGGCTGGACCCGTACCCGTCGTGCTGCACATCCGACTGGACGAGGAGCGCTGCCGCCAGGTGCTCGATCTCCTGGATGCCCACGGATGCAAGGGGCTGGCGCTGGGCGCAGACGAGCTGGTGGGCTCTTCCGCCCTGCTGCACGCCCGGGACTTCGAGCTCGGATCCGAGTCCTTGATCGCCAGGGACGGCGAGCGAGAGCGCAGCCTGGACTGGACCGAGATCCTCGCTCTGGTCAAGGCCACGCTCAGCACCGAGCAGGAGTCCAGCAAGACGATCAAGCAGCGCAAGAGCGTGGTGCGCATTCGCAAGCAGCGCAGACTCCTGACCGACAGCACGGAGGAGCGCGAGCAGGCGGTCTACGTCGTGCCTTCCGACTTTGCACAGACAGTCGTGCTGCGCGAGCATCGACTGCGCTACGCTGGGCTCGGAGAGCGAGCGGGAATGACGAAGACGGAGAACTTCACCGCCCTGGTGGCGGAGCTGCGTCTGCGAGCCGGAAGCGCTCTTTTCGACGAGCGCCTGCTGTCCGCCAAGCGCATCGGCAGCCCAGGCGCCGTCCTCGGCCGCCGCGAGAGCTCCTCATCCAACATCTCGGACACCGATCTGGCCGTCCATTTTCTGGTCGCGGCCCACACAAGGGGAGCGCTCTGAGCGCCGCAGCGATCCGGAGGAGCACTTCGTGGATCCGGTCACGCAGGGATTGCTGGGCGCCGCCGCCTCTCAGGCCTTGCTGGGAGATCGGCTGGGCTGGCGCGCCGGGCTGATCGGGGGGCTGGCCGGATCGGCGGCCGATGTGGACATTCTGTTCCGCTCCAGCAGCGATCCGCTCCTCGGCCTGGAGATGCACCGCCACTTCACCCACTCTCTCGCCTTCGCGCCCGCGGGTGGACTGCTCGTGGGCCTGCTCGGCTGGCTCATCCTGCGGCGCCGGGCCCCGCTTCGTCTGGCGCTGCTCGCCGGTGTCGTCGCTTACTTCACCCACGGCCTGCTGGATGTGATGACCTCCTATGGGACTCTGTGGCTGTGGCCATTTTCTGATCTCCGCCTCGCCTGGGACTGGCTTCCGATCGTGGATCTCTTCGTCACCGGCCCGCTGCTGGCCGGCCTGCTGCTCTCGAGAAGCAGCCGGGTGCCGCGCCTTCCGGCCGCGATCGCCCTGCTCGCCTTCGCGCTCTACTGCGGCCTCGGCGCACTGCAGCACCACCGGGCCTGCGAGGCCCAGCAGCGCCTCGCCGCCCAGCGCGGCCACGCCGTGGAGCGCGGCCGCGCCATGCCCACCCCGCTCCAGCTTCTCGCCTGGCGCTCGGTCTACGTGAGCGGAGAGGACTTGTACGCCGACGCGTTCTATGTGCCGCTGATCGGCTCCATCCGGGTCTATGAGGGCGGCTCGGCCCCCCGGATCGATCCGCGCCTCTCGGGCCTGCCCGCCGGCTCGACCGCAGCGCGGGATCTCGTGCGCTTCGACCGCTTCGCCGACGGTTACCTGGCTGTCCAGCAGAGCGGCGTCATCGGGGATCTGCGCTACAGCCTCCTGCCCCACGGGCTGACGCCGATCTGGGGGATCCGCCTGGATCCGGCTCATCCGGATCGACACGCCGAGCGAATCCACTTCCGCGGACGCTCGATCCAGCACCTGTGCCGCTACCCCGACTTCCTCCTGGGCCGCGGAGGTCGCCCGCTCGACGGCCCGGAATGAACGCCGAACAGGCGCGTCCATCCTCTTGTTCTTTGACGCATCGCGTGATAGACCGGTGCGCGGGGCGAGAAGAGGAGTACCGATGGCCGACGAGCAAGCGGTGGATTACGTTCCATTCGACATCCTCGAGCGCTTCATGCGGGAGGTCTTCGAGTCCCTGGGCGTGCCGCCGGAGGATGCGGCCATCTGCGCGGACGTGCTGGTCTCTGCCGACAAGCGCGGGATCGACTCCCACGGCATCGGCCGGATGAAGCCGATCTACTACGACCGTATCAAGAACGGCATCCAGTTCCCGGTGACCGAGCTCGAGATCGTGCGCGAGAGCCCCACCACGGCCGTGGTCGACGGGCACCACGGCATGGGCCAGGTCATCGGCAAGCGCGCCATGCAGCTGGCGATCGACAAGGCCCGCCAGTACGGCACCGGCATGGTGGCGGTGCGCAACTCCACCCACTACGGCATCGCCGGCTACTACTCCCTGATGGCCACCGAAGCGGGCATGATCGGCGCGACCGGCTCCAATGCCCGGCCCTCCATCGCGCCCACCTTCGGCGTGGAGAACATGCTGGGCACCAACCCGCTGACCTTCGGCATCCCGACCGACGAGGACTTCCCCTTCGTGCTGGACTGCGCCACATCGGTCGCCCAGCGCGGCAAGATCGAGTGGTACGACCGGGCCGGCAAGGCCCTGCCGCCGGGCTGGGTCATCGACGAATCGGGCCACACGCGAACCGACACCCACCAGATCCTGGCCGACCTGGTCTCCGGCAAGGCCGCGCTCACGCCGCTGGGGGGCTTGGGCGAGGAGACGGCCGGCTACAAGGGCTACGGCTACGCCACGGTGGTCGAGATCCTCTGCGCGGCGCTCCAGCAGGGCGCCTTCCTCAAGCAGCTCCTGGGCCTGGAGGACGGCAAGCGCGTGCCCTACAAGCTGGGCCATTTCTTCCTGGCCATCGACGTCGAGGCCTTCTGCCCGCTGGCCGATTTCAAGCGCACCGCGGGCGAGATCTGCAGGCAGCTGCGCGCCTCGAAGAAAGCCCCGGGCGCAGAGCGCATCTACACCGCGGGCGAGAAGGAGCACCTGGCCTGGCTCGAGCGCCGGGACCGGGGGGCGCCCGTCAACGCAGCGCTGCGCGAACAGATCGACGCGATGCGCCGCGAATGCGGCCTGGAGGGTTATCGTTTCCCATGGGATTGAGCTCACGCACCTTTTCGAGCTCGTCAAGCAGCATCGGAGCAGGCTGTCTCATCTCTTTCTCGACGGGAGGGCAGAAGTGAACGCAAGACTCTATCTCGTGATCATCTCGGTGACGGCGCTGATGGTCGCAGTCGGCATTGGATGCGCTACGGTGGGCAAGAAGTTCGACACGACGCACGCCAACGAAGTCCAAGACGGCGTGCAGAACAAGGATCAGATCATCGCCTGGTTCGGACAACCGCACCAGCAGGCGCCCGTCTCCAACCACCCCAAAGGATGCGTCGAGCGGTGGACGTGGGTCCATTCCCACGCGGTCGTCGGCCAGGATCCGAAAACCCAGACGCTGATCGTCGACTTCGGCAGCGATGGAAAGGTATGCGACCACGCCTTCGTGAGCCAGTAGCAGGGGCTAGCGCATCATAGCGCATCATAGACTCACGTGCAGGACGTGCTCGCGGACCGGTCCCTGGAACTCCGGCAGGCGGACGGGCCTCACCGCGTCCTTCAGGCAGCGCGCGACCGGCCGGCCACGTACCCGGCGTTCCCGGATCCGTATCTTGCGGATCCTGCCCATGGAGTCCACGGTCAGGATCAGGTGCACCCCGTTCGGAGGTAGAATGCGAAGGTTCGCCCTGGACAGGCAGGCCTCGAGATCGGGTCGAGAAGCCCGAAGGATCTCCTCGACTCGCTCGCCCCATGCAGGGCCGGTCTCGGATGGCGCATCCGGCGAGCTGGTCTGCGGCCCGGGCAGATCCGCATGCGGTGCATCGGCGCCTGGCGATTCGGTCTGCTGGCCGGTCAGCTCGGCCACCGCCAGCTCGAAGGCCTTGACCAGCTTGTCCTCCTCGCAGTCGGCCTCCTGGGTGGCCGCTCTCTCGGTGGCGGCCTTGGTCAGGTCGTACAGCCCCAGGCTGATCTTGCAGGCCGAGCCCAGCTTGAGGATCTGGCTGGCCACGGTCTTCTCGGCCGCCAGCTCCCGGCCGAGCTCCACCTGGCAGGACTGGTCATAGCAGGCCTTGTACGACTCGCTCTTCTGGGCCACCAGGCGCTCCTTGAGCGTCGAGCGCGGCACCACCTGGTAGCGGCCCGACTCGGCCAGCCGCATGCTCAAGTAGTCGCTCAGGCCGTCGAGGAAGGTCGCGCTCAGCTCGGCGCCCTTGGCCTCGATGTCGAACACGACCACGATGGGTCGGGGAGCCGCCTTGGCGACGGCCTGGTCCTTGGAGCCGGCGTCGGACGGAACGGTCTCGCCGCGGGCGGCCGCCTCCGACTGCTCGACCGATGTCTTCTCCTCCTCGTCGACGGGCCGCGCCCGTCTCTCGAACAACAGGCCGCCGCCGCAGCTCGGCAGGCTCACACAGGCCGAAATGCAGATGAGGATCCACCAGCGGACAGTCGAGAACATGAGGCGGCCTCCTTGCCGGATTGCAGTCACCGGCATGATCAACGCGGGTCGCCTGCTTGTCAACCGCAGGGTCCTTCAGACGAGGGAGCGCCGGCGCGCGATCAGCAGCAGCCCGAGCAGGGCCAGCGAGGCGAGTGCAGAGCCCCGGCCGCCGGTCTGGCATCCGGCGCCGGCATCGACATCGATCTCCGGATCGTCGGGCAGGAAGCAGTCTCGCATCCGCGCGCAGTCGCCCAGCGCGTCCGCGGCGCAGCTCGACGCCTGGCGGGCCCGCGGCCGGATCGCCTCGATGTTCATGTCCACGCAGTCCAGCAGGCAGCCCGGCAGCATGTCCCGCGGCTCGGAGCTGTACCCGGCCGCGCAGCTCAGGAGCCTATCGCACATGCGCTCGCAGAACCCGCAGGGCTCGGAGAAGGCCTCCTCGGAGCAGGCCTCGTCGACCAGCGTCGCATCGCCCGGCTCGCAGTCGGCATCCGGCCCGAGCAGCGCCGAGCACAGCGCCCCGCCCTCCGGTGCATCGCCATCCGCTCCATCCGCCGCGTCGCCAGCCGCCCCGCCGGCCGTCGCATCACCGTCCTCAGCCGCGCCATCCGCAGCATCGCTGCCCGTCCCATCCGCTGCCTCGTCGCCCGCACCGCCGGCCGTCGCGTCACCGTCCGCAGCCGCGCCATCCGCAGCATCGCTACCCGTCCCATCCGCAGCATCGCCGCCCGTCCCGCCGGCCGTCGCGTCACCGTCCGCAGCCGCGCCATCTGCAGCCTCGCTTGCCTCTCCGCCCGCCGAAGCGCCCTCCGCGTCGCCGTCGGCGGGCGCGCCGATCGCCTCTCCGTCGTCGGCATCCCGTGCCGCGCTCGACTCGCCGGCGATGGCGCCCGCTGCGCCGCCCGCGCCCGGATCCTCCCACATCTGCTCGATGGCGATGTAGTACAGGTTGTGCAGCAGCATGTAGTCGAGGCCGTTGAAGGAGCGCTGCGTACCGCGGAAGTGCTCCAGGCCCTGGTTCTGCTCGGTCCGCTCGCGCAGGAAGCGCTGCGGGCAGCACCAGCCCCTGTGCTCCGGCGCACATTCCTGGTACGGCCCCTGCCAGGGCGCGCTGTCGAGCATGGGCCGCACGTGACCGACCAGGCTCTTCTGGTAGTCTCCCCAGTAGGGCAGCCGGGTCACGACCTTCGGCTGCAGGACCGCGTTCGCCAGCGGATAGAGATACCAGCCGTGCTCGCCCGCGTAGCTCATCAGGTCCTTCAGGGTCCGCCGCTCGCCGTCTCGATCCCAGCCGTTGGAGATGGCCGCCAGCGCCATGGTCATGTGCAGGTTGTCCGCGTTCTGCAGGTACATAAAGAGCCGCAGGTCGTACCAGCGAGCCCAGCCCCACTCGGAGATCAAATGGCCGAAGTTGATGCGGTCGTCGGTCAGGAAGTTGACCGCCTTGTTGATGCCAGGCGCCATGCGACCCGCGCTCGCGCCTCGCTTGACCTTGCGCTTGCTGACCGGGTTGCGGATCACCCAGGCGGAGCACGATGAGCCCGGCTCACAGCAATCGAAGCGCCGGTCGGTCATGATCTCGACCATGTCGATCGCGATGGCGGAGGCCTCCTGCCGGATGGGCATGCCCTCGACGACCAGGTCTCCCGGCACGAGCTGGTGGACGAAGGCCAGGCCGAAGAGCAGGTGGATGACCTGGTCCTGGCTCATCTCCTTGTCCCGGTGATCGGCGGCCATGAAGTCGGACAGCACGAAGTCGTAGGGCTGGCCGGGAAAGAGCCTGCGGATGTCATCGCCGTGCTCGTCGTCGCGCAGCACGTCGTCCCGGATGAAGAAGCCGGGCACGTCCGGGTGGCCTTTCTCGAAGGTGCTCTCGGCCCAGCGGTCCAGCCGGCGCAGGGCGCTAAGCGCCAGGTAGAGCTCCCGCTCGACGTCCTGGCGGGCCCGGCTCCGTCCCCGGGCGAAGTTCGGAAAGCGCTCCGGGTGGCTCAGCAGGTAGTGCTCCGTGGCCAGGGCGGCGATGTACCAGCCGTGGAACGTCGTGCAGTCGGCCCAGGAGAGGATCGTGCTCTGCTCGCGCTTCCACTTGTCCGAGGCCGGCAGCGACAGGCCCTGCTCCTCGCCGAGCACCAGGAACTCGCTCGTCAGGCGATCCCGGTAGTGCCAGTACGTGTCCACATGGTCCTTCACGGAAGCCCGCGCATGCTCCGCAGCCAGCATGCTGGCCAGGGCCAGGCCTAGACATACCACCATCCGATCGCGCATGGAGCACCTCCTGCCCGCCAGTCCGGAGCAAGCGCCATGCCCCGATGGCCGCGATGCGTGAAAGCATTGAAATCGAATGATTGTTGCCGCATGGAAGCCCGAAGCTCCCGAGCCGGGCTGGACAGAGAACCGGACAGGACCGGCGGCTCGAGTGCTCAGCCGCCCTGCAGGATCACCCTTGCCGGCGCCCCGTCCGCACCGCGGATCTTCAGGGGCAGGCAGCAGAGCTCGTATGCACCGGGCGGCACGCCATCCAGGTCGAGCCCCTCGAGGATCCAGATCGGCTCCTGGCCGCAGAGCAGGATCCGGTGCACCCGGTGGCCCGAGCCCTGCGACCCGATCGACATCGAATCGATGCCCACCAGCCGCACCGCGGTCCTGTCCCTGAGCATCGACGCGGCGTCAGGTGTCAGATGTCCTCGATGGCTGCCGGTACGGATCAGCAAGCGTTCCACTTCTCTCAGATCCCAGGCCGCGAGCGCGCCCGCGTCGACCGCGGGCCCCGGCAGCGCGAGCAGACGCGCCTGGCCGCACAGGAGGCCGAGCGGGGCCCGGTCGACGCTCGCCCCGCCCGCCATGAAGTGCGCCGGGGCATCGAGGTGGGTTCCGCAGTGGGTCGAGAGCCCGATCGCGGTCAGCGCACAGCTCGTCTCGTCGGCCGGATCCAGCTCCGAGACCGCGCGCGACGAGAACTCCGGATCGCCGGGGTAGATCGGCATCCCGGCGTAGAGCTCGCGGCTGATATCGAAGATGCGTCCGGAAGGCATCAGGGCTCGTCTTCCCGCAGGCCGTGCTTCTTGAGCAGCTCCCGCAAGTGGTGCCGGTGAATGCCGGCCTCGCGGGAGGCCCGTGACAGGTTGCCCTCGCTGCGCCGCAGCAGATCGGCCAGGTAGGCGCGCTCGAAGGCGTCGACCACGTCGGCCTTGGCCTGCTTGAAGGTCTTGGCGCCGTCCGCAGCCCCCGCGGACTCGCCCAGGGCGCGGCTCAGCTCCAGCAGGAAGGCATCCTGCTCGAAGCGCTCGGCCCGGTGCAAAGCCACGGCCCGCTCGACCGCGTTGCGCAGCTCGCGCACGTTGCCCGGCCAGGGGTAGGCCAGCAACGGTCCGAGCGCCGCGGCCGGCAGCTGTACGTCGAATCGCTCCCTGGAGAAGCGATGCACGAAGTGCTCCACCAGCAAAGCGATGTCGTCGCTCCGTTCGCGCAGCGGCGGCAGCACGAGCGAGTAGGTCGCCAGGCGGTAGAAGAGATCCTCGCGGAACCGTCCGGCCTCCACCTCCTCGCGCAGGTTCCTGTTGGTGGCGGCGATGATCCGCACGTCGACCGGAACGGCCCTGGCCGCGCCGACCGGCCGGACCTCTCTTCGCTCGAGCACCCTGAGCAGCTTGGGCTGCAGAGCCGGCGGCAGCTCGCCGACCTCGTCGAGCATGACCGTACCGCCGTCGGCCTGGACGAAGTAGCCGTCCCGATCGCCCAGGGCCCCGGTGAAGGCGCCCTTGCGATGGCCGAAGAGCTCGCTCTCGACCAGCTCGCGCGGAATCGTCGTGCAGTCGACCACCACGAAGGGCCCCTCGCGCCTGGGCCCGGCGAGGTGAATGGCCTCGGCCACCGCCTCCTTGCCTGTGCCGGTCTCGCCTTCGAGCAGGACCGTCAGCTCGGTGGGGGCCACCTGCTCCAGGGAAGCGAAGATCTCGCGCATGGCCCGGCTGCGGCCCAGCACCCCGTGAAACTCGGTGGCCTCGCTCGGAACGGGCCGAAGCGGCTCGCTCTCCGGCACCACCTTCAAGCTCGTCTTGCCCAGACTCAGGATCCCCCCGGGCGCGACCACGAGCTCCTTGACCCGCGCATCGCCGAAGAAAGTCCCGTTGGTCGAGCCCAGATCCTGCACCCAGACCCCGAAGGCTTCCTGCCGGACGAGCAGGTGGTGCCGCGAGACAGCCGGATCGCTGAGCACCAGATCGCAGTCGTCGGCCGTGCCGATGCGGATCTCGCCGCCCGCAAGCGAGCAGCGCTCGCCCGCCTCCGGCCCGTCCATCACCAGCAGGCTGCAGCGCGAGCCGCTGTGCCGCACGGTCGTCGATTGCTCGCCGAGCACCTCGGTCGAGTCGTGCTGGCCATCCCGTTCCATCCGGACATCCTAGCCCGCCGACGCAGGATTGCCAAGTACGCGCTGTGCGTGATACACATCGACTCATGCAGCCTCGAGAAGCCCTCATCGCCGCCCTGGTCATGCTCTCGGCCGCCTGCACGGGCGAGCTCGCGCTCGAAGGCAAGGAGTGCAGCTCCGAGCACCCGTGCTCCGACGGTCTCGCCTGCCTGCCGGTTCTGGACGATCTGCGCATGACCTGCCAGAGCGCCCTGGGCCTGTGCCTGGAGGACAGCGACTGCCCGGAGGGCGAGGGCTGCGCGGGCGGCGTCTGCGCGGCCGAGCCGGACGATGTATCCGTGACACCACCACCCGATCTGAGCTGCTACACCGAGCCGCAGGCACCTCCACCGGGCGAGCTTACGCACTGCCCCTTCGAGTGCATCGCCGAGAGCCTGCTCGGCGACAACGTACCCACCGACCGGCTGCAGATCAGCGCTTTCACACTGGACGACTATTTCTCGAGCGCGGCGCCGGCCGCTGTCGACTCGGCCGTCATCGGCGAGGAGGGCACCGGCGAGGGCCAGTTCTCCCTGGATCTGCCGGTCGACACCTGGCTGGTCCTGCGCGTCGAGGGCACGGCCGACACCCTGGTGCTCTTCTCGAATCTCGCCATCTTCGGCCTCTATCTGCCCGCGAGCAGCTGTGACGACGATGCCGTCCATACGATCTGGGTGCCCGCCCTCACCGAACAGGACTACCAGCACCTCGCGAGCCGCAACGGCCAGGAGCCGATACGGCCAGGCCACGGTCTGGTCATCGGCCAGGTCTTGGACTGCGACCACGCGCCGCTGGCGGATGCCACCGGGGGCGTCTCCCTCTACTACGATTCGGCCTCGCTGGTCTACAGCCCGGCCGACGCGGAGCTTACCGATACGGACGAGACCGGACGCTTCTTCATCAGCAATGTGGAGACCGGCCAGGGCCTGGCCGCTGCCCGGGCCAAGGACGAGAGCGGCGATATCGTCACCATCGGCCCCCGCTGGCTCGAGGTCCAGGCCGCCGAGGCCAGCCTGGTGCTGCTCGAGAACCCCTAGCGCAGGTCCAGGTTGAGCGTCGCGGTCTTGCCGGCCTCGATCGCGAGCCTGCGGCTCTTGCGCTTGCCGGTGCGCTCGCAGACGGCCTCGACGGTATGCTGGCCCTCGTAGAGCTCGATCGGCGCCGAGAGGGGGGTCAGGCCGATGCGCTTGCCGTCCACCGACACCACGCCGAAAGGCAGGACGAAGACCCTGAGCGCGCCCTTGCCGATCGTCACCGACAGGCGCTCGGTGTGCCCGGCCCGGATCCGCACGCTGCGGCCGATGCGGATCCCCCGGCTCGGGTCGGAGAGCACGAGCCGGTGCAGCCCCGCCTTGAGCGCCACCGGGCCCAGCGGCGTGCGGCCGTGTCCGCGGCCGTCTATCGTCACCCGGGTCGCAGGCGTGCTGTCGATCCGCAGCCAGCCACGGCTGGCAGCAGCCCGCAGCCTCTGATCCGCGCCGCGATCCGGTGTGCGCCCGGTGAGAGATCCGGCATCCGGACCCGCACCCCCGTCCGCTGCCTCTCGTCCGCCTCCCGAGCCGTCGTCCGGGCCGAGGTCCGCGACCGCGCCGCTCTCGTCGTCCGGCCGCGCCCCGTCTGCGGAGGAAGCCGGACCTGCATCGACCAGGGCGGCTGGAGCCGGGGGAACGGGCGCAGGCTCGGATAGCAACGGCGCCCAGTCGTCCCAGAAGATCAGCCCGATGCCCAGCACCGCGATCAGCACCAGGCCGGCCGCGGGCAGGGCCATGCCCCGGGAAGGCGGCTCGGGAGAATCCAGCGGGCTGCCGTCTGGCAGCGTATCGCGCGGGCCGAGCGCGACGGCCGCATCCGATCCGATCACCAGAGGCCGATCGTCCGGCTGCTCGGCTGGCATGAGCTGGGTGAGACCGTCGTCTTCCGCTGGCCGCACCGGGCTGGAGAGCTGCCCGGCCGGCAGGATCTCCGTCTGCTGCTGAAGTCCGGTCGAGGCCGGAGTGCGATCCGTCTCCAGCGGTGGGCCCGGCGCCTCGGGCTCGGAAGGTCTGGGGCTCAACGCCTGGGTCGGCGGCTCTGCGGGATCCAGCGACTGGGTGACGGTCCGGGATCCGGCCTCGGAATCGCTCTCGGCCGGCCCGGCCGGCGGCGCCGCAGGCGTCGGGACCGAGTCGCCCGCCTCCGGATCCCCGGGGGGCACCAGGGCGCGCAGAAACTCGCTCAGGTCGTAGCTGCTGACCGGGCCGCGCGACAGCACCTTCTCCTCGAGATCGGCCTGCATCTGGCGCGCCGAGGCGTAGCGGCGGGTGCGATCCTTGTGCAGGGAGCGAAGGATCACGTCTCGCAGCTCGGAGGACACCTGCGGGTTGCGCCCGCGAGGGTCGGGCACCGGATCGTTGACGATCGAGGCCATGATCTCGGCGACGTGCGCGCCCCGAAACAGCCGCTGGCCCGTGCAGGTCTCCCAGAGCACGACCCCGAGCGAGAAGATGTCGGAGCGGCGATCCAGATCGGAACGGCCGGCGATCTGCTCCGGGGACATGTAGGCCACCTTGCCCTTGAGCACGCTGGCCTGGGTCTGGTAGATGCGGCCGGCGGCCTTGGCGATCCCGAAATCCAGCACCTTCACCACGCCGTTGTAGCCGAGCATCAGGTTCTGCGGGCTGATGTCCCTGTGGATCAGGTTCAGGGCGATGCCGCCCGCGTCGGTGAAGTTGTGCGCGTACTCCAGCCCCTCGCAAGCCTGGCTGACGATCCGGGCGCCATACTCGGGCGGCAGCGCCTTGCCCTCCTTCTGGCAGCTGCGCAGGATGCGGACCAGGCTCACGCCATGGACGTACTCCATCGCCAGGAAGTAGCGGCCATCGACCTCGCCCAGCTCGAAGATCTGGACGATGTTCGGGTGGTTGAAGCGAGCCACCAGCCGGGCCTCGTCCAGAAACATGGTCACGAAGTCGGCATCCGAGCTCATCGCGGGCAGGATCCGCTTGATGGCCAGGTGCTTGCGAAAGCCCTCCAGGCCCTCGTGGGCCGCCAGGAAGACCTCGGCCATGCCACCCCGGGCAATGCGCCTCACCAGCCTGTATTTGCCGAAGACTTCCTGCACCTCGTATCCTGTCGAAAGAATTCGGACTCGGCGACCGATGGGAATCTGACCCCAATCGATCGCCCGAGTCAACCCCGCCGCAGATGCAGCTCGCTTCCTGGACTGCGCGGGGCGTGCTAGACTCCACACCTGCCGTGAACCCGCTGTCGATGCTCAAACGCCTCTTCGGCACCCGTTCTCAGCGCGAGCAGGAGCGCGCTCGCGCTATGGCAGGCCGCGTGCTGCGCCTGGTGCCCCAGCTGAACAAGGAGAGCGAGGCGGCGCTCCGCGACAGAGCCGCCGCGCTGAGAGTCCGTGCGCGCTCTGGCGAGCCGCTCGACCGCCTGCTGGTCGAGACCTTTGCCGTCGTCTTCGAGGCAGCCCGCCGGACCATCGGCCTGACGCCGTTCCCCTCTCAGGTCATGGGTGCCGCCGCCTTGCACCGGGGCGTGGTCGTAGAGATGAAGACCGGTGAAGGCAAGACGCTCACAGCCACGATGCCCGTGGCCCTGAACGCGCTCGCCGGCAAGGGCGTGCACGTGGTCACGGTCAACGACTACCTGGCCAGCCGGGACGCCGAGACCATGGGTCCGATCTACCGCTTCATGGGCCTGGGCGTGGCGGCGGTCACCGAGGAGATGGACCCGGACGAGCCGACCGAACGCAAACAGGCCTATGCCGCGGACGTGACCTACGTGACCAACCACGAGCTCGTCTTCGACTACCTGCGCGATAACCTGGCCATGTCGCTCGAGGAGCAGGTCCTGCTCCACCGGCCTCTTCACTTCGCCCTGGTGGACGAGGTGGACTTTCTGCTGCTGGACGAGGCCCGAACACCGCTCATCATCAGCGATCCGACCGGCGATGAGCCGGGCCTGTGCCTGCAGGCCCGGGACATCGTCGCCCGGCTCCAGCCCGGCCGGCATTTCAAGGTGGATCACCGCGCCCGGCAGGTCTCGCCTACCGAGTCCGGCTGGACGGCCATGCAGCGAGCCGCAGGCGTGTCGAACCTGGCCTCGGACTCGAGCCGAGAGTGGCAGCACGCGCTCTACAACGCGCTGCTCGCCAGGGCGGTCTACGAGCGAGACGTGGACTACATCGTCGACGAGGACAAAGTCGTGCTGGTCGACGAGTTCACCGGCCGGATCTCTCCGGACAAGAGGATGGCCGACGGCCTGCACCAGGCGCTCGAGGCCAAGGAGGACGTCGAGGTCCGTCCCGAGGACCGCACCCTGGCCAAGACCAGCTACCAGAACTACTTCCGGCTCTACCCGCGGCTCGCGGGCATGACCGGCACGGCCTGGACGGCGCGAGAGGAGCTCGTGAACGTCTACGGGCTTCAGGTCGTGGTCGTGCCGACCCACGAGCCCATGATCCGCATCGATCACCAGCCCGTGGTCTATCGGTCTCTCGAGGAGAAGCACGCGGCCCTGGTCGGCGAGATCGAACGCCTGCATGCAGCCGGCAGGCCCGTGCTGGTGGGCAGCACCTCGGTCAAGGAATCCGAGCAGCTTTCGGCCAGGCTGGACGAGCGCTCTCTGATCCATGCGATGCTCAACGCCAAGAACCACCGCAAGGAGGCGGCCGTCATCGCCCAGGCCGGGCGCAGCGGCGCGGTGACCATCTCGACCAACATGGCCGGCCGCGGCGTGGACATCATGCTGGGCGGCTTGCCCGATGCAGACCGGGATGCGACGGCGTGCGCGGAGGACCGCGCTCTCGTGCGCGCCGCCGGCGGCCTGGCCGTCCTCGGCACCGGTCTTCACGAGTCCCGCCGCATCGACGACCAGCTCCGCGGGAGATCCGGCCGGCAGGGCGATCCGGGCAGCTCCCGCTTCTTCCTCAGCCTCGATGATCCGATCTACCGTCAGTTCGGCGAGACCGAGCACCGCCTGCAGACCGGGCCAGAGCCGCCTCTGCTGACCCGTCTGCGGGCACGCCTGGTCGCCCACCCGCCCGGCCAGCCGGTCCGCGATCGGAGCGTGCTGGAGGCGCTCCGGCAGCTGCAGCGCAAGGTGGAGGTGGAGAGCGAGGCGATTCGGAAGGATGTGCTCAAGTACGACCTGGTCATCGAGGAGCAGCGCCAGCAGGTCTTCGCCTGGCGCGTCGAGCTGCTCGGCGACACCCGGGCTGCTGCGACGCGCCTCGACGAGCTGGCCGCATCCGCCGCCGAGGCGATCGTCAGCCGTCACCTGGCCCGCGAGCGCGCGCTGGACGCGGACGGGTTGACGCGGCTTCGCGAGGAGGCGGCCGTGCGCTTCGGCATCGATCCGACCGAGGGGCTGGCAGATCACGAGACGGCTCATCCGGACCGGCTGGTGCGCGAGGTCGAGCGCAGGCTCGACGAGCGCCTGGCTGTGCTGAGGTCCGAGCTCGGCGCCGAGGAGCTGGAAGAGCTGGCCCGCCAGGTCCTGCTGTCGATCATCGACGCGCGATGGACCGATCACCTGGGCGAGCTCGAGCGCGTGGACGAAGGAATCGGCCTGCGGTCCTACGCCGAGCTCGATCCGGCCCTGGAGTTCCGCCGCGAGGCCTCGGTGTTGTTTGACGACCTCGTCGAGTGCATCCACCTCGAATTCCTGGAAGCCCTGCTGACGGCTCAGGTGGTCGAAGACGAAGTTGATGAGGAGTCCGGAGATCCCCTCGGCTGGCTTCGCGAGTCCCGCTCCCGCCGGCGGGCACTCAAGCGTTGATCCCGGAATCTCCCACGCTTGCTGATCCGGGCCGCCAGATCGTCCTTGCAAATCAAGGAGCTGCGCCGAAGTCGAGCGGAGGCGTGGTTCTCCACGTCGAGCATCGACTTCGGTGCTGCGACGCTGAGTTGCATAGACGAGGTGGCGGACCGGGGATCGCTTTGTGCTTGAGCCCCGTGCTTGATCCTGCTAGCTCTTGTCTCCTGTCGTGTGCTCCTCGTGTCGCACTCCCCTGCCCTGGCTACTGGCCGGGCTCAGCTTGGGGCTGGCCAGCCTCTGCGCACCGGACACGGCCCGGGCGCAGGAAGTCCCGCCGGTCGTCCTGGTGGGTCGCGCGGTCAACGCCCAGCGCATGCCCATCGACGGTCTGCAGGCGAGGCTGCTCGCCGACGGCGAGCCGATCGGCCAGACCTGCCGCACCCGGGCCGACGGCTGGTTCGTGATCGAGCTGCCCGGCGATGCGCCTCTTTCCGGCAAGCTCAGCCTGCAGCTCCAGCGGCGGCACTTCGAGAGCCGGACTCTGGAGATCGACGAGGCCAGCCTGCGCGCGCTGCGCTCGGGTCGAGCTGCCTCGCTCGGTTACGTGACCGTGGCTCGCCGTCGAACCGCGGCTTTCTGGATCACGCTGTTGGTCTTCGTGTTCATGATGGTGCTCGTCGGCATCACGGCCGTCCACAATGCGCTCGCCGCTCTGCTGGGCGCCTCGGCGCTTCTCGCCACCAGCGCGCTCGGGCACCTCTTCAATCCCGATCTCATCGTCTACGGCTTCGGCGAGGCCATCTCGTCGATCGACTGGAACGTGGTCTTCCTGATCATGGGCATGATGATCGTGATCGCGGTCGTGGAAGGAACGGGCGTATTCCGCTGGCTGGCCTTTTTCGCCTACAAGGCCTCGGGCGGGAAGATCTGGAAGCTCATGCTCATCCTCATGGTCCTGACCGCGGTCTCTTCGGCCGTGCTCGACAACGTGACCACGATGCTGCTGGTCGCGCCGATCACCATCCGCATCGCGCTGGCCATGAGGATCGATCCGCTCACCCTCTTGATGCCCGAGGTGCTGGCCGCCAACGCGGGCGGCCTGAGCACGATGGTCGGTACACCGACCAACATCCTGATCGCCTCCTACTCTGGCATCTCCTTCAGCGACTTCCTCCTCAACCTGACGCCCGGTGTGCTGCTGGCGCTCGCCGGGATCGCCGCATACTGCCTCCTGCGATACCGAAAACACTTCGCTGCCGCAGGCGCCATGTCGGACGAGCTCTACGAGCGCCTGAAGCAAGGCGCGGTCATCGCCCAGCCCGCGCACTTGAAGAAGGCGGGCTGGGTGGGCCTGGGCATGTTGCTGCTGTTCATCCTGGGCGAGCTGCTGCACTTGCCGCCCGCCGTCATCGCGCTGATGGGCGCCACGTGCCTGCTGGCCTGGATCCGCCCGGACATCGAGGAGATGATCGAGGCGGTCGACTGGACCACGCTGGTCTTCTTCATCACGCTCTTCATGGTGGTCGGCGCTTTGCAGGAAGTCGGCCTGATCGATCTGCTGGCCCAGGGCGTGAGCTACCTGGTCGGATCGAACCGGATTCTGGCCATGCTGGTCCTCACCTGGATGGCCGCCTTGATCTCGACCGTCATCCCCAACATCCCCTTCACGGCGACCATGCTTCCGGTCGTCGGCTTTCTGACCGCCAGCATCCCGGACGCGGATCCGCAGAGCCTGTACTTCTGCCTGGCTGTCGGCTCGGCCATGGGCGGAAACGGCTCGCTCATCGGCGCATCCGCCAACCTGGTCACCGCCGGTATCGCCGAGCGCGCCGGCCATCCGATCACATTCGGTCATTTCTTCAAGCTGGGCTTCCCTGCCCTGCTCGTCTCGGTGGCCCTGGCCTTCGCCTGGCTGCTCATCCGCTACCTGGCTTTCTGAGGAGGAACGAGGACATGGTCGCACAGGAGCAGAGCCGTGCCTGACGGAAGCGAGAAGGCCGAGGGCGGTCGTCCGGACAAGGGCGTCATCCTCTGTCCGGTACGCGGTGGCCACCAGAGCGCCAGGACCGTGGACCGGTCCATCGAGCTGGCTCTGGAGCGCTCGGCCCCGCTGGTCTTCCTCTACGTCGTGGATGTCGACTTCCTGGGTCTGGCCACCGTGGCGCGCGTCAAGATCATGATGGACGAGCTCTCCGAGACCGGCTCCTTCGCCCTGTCCATCCTGGCCGACAAGGCCCGCGACCGAGGCGTGGAGGACGTGCGCTGCGTGCTCCGCGAGGGGAATATCCAGTCCGTCATCCGACAGGTGGCCCGCGAGATGAACGCCGACTGTCTGGTCATCGGCCGTCCGGTCTACACACCCGGCACGGTCCACTTCGCCACACCGGAGTTCGAGCGCTTCCTCGAGTCGCTGCGCGCAGACGGGATCCAGCTCGAGGGAGTCGAGTAGCCGGCTAGCGCTCTATGACCGCGCTCAACGGGCAGTGATCCGATCCGAGCACATCCGCGTGGTGTACGACCTCGACGACTCGGTCTGCGAGGCCTGGCGTGGCGGCCGCGTAGTCCAGCCTCCAGCCCACGTTCCGTTCGCGGGCTCGCGTGCGATAGGACCACCAGGTGTAGTGGCCCGGCTCGCCCGGATGGAGATCGCGGAAGCGATCCCGGTACCCGAGCTCGCAGAAGCGGTCGAACCAGGCTCGTTCCTCGGGCAGGTAGCCCGGGTTGCTCTCGTTGGACTCGGGACGTGCCAGGTCGATGGGCTGGTGGGCGATGTTGAAGTCGCCCAGCAGCAGGACCTGCCGGCGTTTCTTGCGCTGGGCCGACAGGAAGCGCTCCACCGCCGCACAGAAGCCCAGCTTGTAGTCGAGGCGCTTGCCGCCGGGCTGGGAGTTGGGGAAGTAGGCCGAGGCCACGACCAGACGCCCGAAACGCACGGCCAGCATGCGCCCCTCCTCGTCGAAGCGCGCCTCGCCGAATCCCTCGATGAGCTCATCGGGCGGCTCTCGGGTCAGCACGGCCACACCCGAGTAACCCTTCTTCCTGGCGCTGGACCAGAAAGCATGCCAGCCAGCCGGCGAGGCGATCCCCTCGGGAAGCTGTCCGGGGTGCGCCTTGGTCTCCTGCAGGCAGACCACGTCGCAGCCGGGCACGGCCTCCCACGCCAGGATAGCCTTCTTTTCCAGGGCCCGGATGCCGTTGACGTTCCAGCTCAGGCAGCGCATGGACTCGGACTCCTCTGCCAGCTCAACCTGGGGCGATGCGCATGCCGTCCATCACCACGCCGTCCTTGGGCACGACCACGATCCCGTCGCAGACCGAGTAGAGCGCCTCGTGCAGATTCGTGCCCCGGGGAAAGGGCTGGATCTGCACGTCGTGGCCGATGCAGGCGTTCCTGTCGATGATGGCGCCCTCGATGCTGCAGCGCTCTCCGATGCCCAGCAAGGGCCTGTCGCCGCCGGTCTCGCCGACACACTTGTCGTCATCCTCGAAGAAGTCGCCCCCCATGACGATGGAATCGCGTACCTCCGAGCCCTTGCGGATGATGCTGCGCACGCCCACCAGCGTGTTCTCGAGCTTCGCGCCCTCCACGTGGCAGCCGTCGCACATGAGGACCCGTTTGAGGCTGACCTCATTGAGGCGGGTGCCGGGCAGCACCCGCGGGCGGGTGTAGATGGGATTGGCCGGCGCGTGGAAGCAGAAGAGCGGCTTCTCGCCGAGCAGATCCATGTTGGCCTCGTAGAACGCGCGCATGGTGCCCACATCCCGCCAGTAGCCGTCGAAGGGATACCCCCAGACCCTCTTCGAGTCCACCGCTCTCGGGATCACGTCGTTGCCGAAGTCCACCGGCCTGGCCCGCAGCAACTCTCGAAGCACGTCGAGGTCGAAGACGAAGATGCCCATGGAAGCCCAGAAAGGACGCTGCTCCTCATCGCGCGAGCGCAGCGATTCGAGACGCCTCTCGTCGCGGGGCTTCTCCTCGTAGTCGACGATCCGGCCCTCGGCATCCATGCGCAGGACGCCGAAGCGGCTCGCCTCGCCGGCCGACACCGGCTTGACGCCCACGGTGATCTCGGCCTTGGTCCGGCGGTGCTGCAACACCATGTCGCGGTAGTTCATGCGGTAGAGGTGATCGCCGGCCAGGATGAGCACCTCCCGTGCGCCGCTGTGAAGGATCTCGCTGCGATGGATGCGGACCGCATCGGCGCTGCCCTGGGACCAGCCCTCGTTGTCCATGGTCTGCTGGGTAGCCAGGATCTGCACCCACCCGGGCTGAAAGTAGCCCAGGTGATAGGTCTTGGCGATGTGGCGATGGAGCGAGACGGAGTTGAACTGGGTCAGGATCGCGATCTGATGGATGCCCGAGTTGAGGCAGTTCGAAAGCGGGATGTCCACCAGCCTGTACTTGCCGCCGATGGGGATGGCTGGCTTCGCTCGCTGGCGGGTCAGCGGCCACAGCCGGCTGCCGCGCCCGCCGCCCAACACGATTCCCAGAACCCGATCCATGTCTCGCCCCCCTTCAGACGAGGCCTCGCACGAACGTACTCAGACGTGCGCCATGGCCTGCTCAAAGTCGGCCAGCAGGTCCTCGACATCCTCACAACCCACCGAGACCCGTACGAGCCCGTCCGAAATGCCGGCCGCCAGGCGGGACTCCCTCGGCATGGCCGCATGGGTCATGCTGGACGGATGCTGGATCAACGTCTCGATGCCGCCGAGCGAGACCGCCAGAGTCATGAGCTCGACATGATCCAGAAGCCTCGCACCCGCCTCGACTCCGCCCTTGATCTCGAACGAGATCAGCGCGCCGGGTCCGTCCATCTGGCGCCTGGCGAGCTCGTGCTGCGGGTGGCTCTCCAGGCCCGGGTAGCGCACCCACTCGACCTTGGGGTGGGCCTCGAGGTACTCGGCCACCTTGATGGCGTTTTCCTGACAGGCCTTGACCCGCATGCCCAGCGTCTTGAGCCCGCGCAGCACGAGCCATGCCTGGTGGGGGTCCATGCAGGCGCCGAGGTAGTAGTGGACTTTTCGGATCTGCCCGTAGAGCGCCTCCGTGCCCGGCACGATCATGCCACTGACCACGTCGGTGTGGCCGTTGATGAACTTGGTCATCGAGTGCATGACGATGTCGGCGCCCTTCTCCAGTGGCCGCTGCAGCAAGGGACTGCAGAACGTGTTGTCCACCAGCAGCAGCGCGTCGTTCTGCCGGGCGATCTCGGCGACCGCCTCGATGTCGGTCAGCACGATGGTCGGGTTGGCCGGGGTCTCGACGAAGACCAGCCGGGTCTGCGGCCGCATGGCCTTCCTGACCGCGTCGAGATCGCCGGTGTCCACGAAGTCGTACTCGATGCCGAAACGGCTGAAGTCCCGCTCGATGACCATACGCGATGGGCCGTAGACCGAGCTGGTGCCGACGAGGTGGTCACCGCTCTTGAGCAAAGCGAATATGGATGTGCACAGGGCCGCCAGTCCCGATCCGGTGGACAGGCCGCCATACCCGCCTTCGAGCGTGGCGACGGCCTGCTCGAGCCTCTCCACGGTGGGATTTCCCATCCGCGTGTAGATGTACCCCTTCTGCTCGCCGGCGAAGCAAGCCGCCCCATGCGCGCAGTCGTGAAAGGCGAAAGTCGAGGTCTGGAATAGAGGCGGGGCCACCGCACCCGTGGCCGGATCGACGTGCTGGCCAGCATGAATGGCCTGGGTATTGCGCCCCATCTTGCTCAGATCGTGCGACATGTCCTCAGCGACTCCTTTCACCCCCGAATACCGAGATCCACATTCCGCGTGCAGGCTATCCGTTCGGGCAGGGTTTTGCAATGCCTCTCGCCCTTCGCCCGATCTGGACCAGACGGGAATCGCTCGCAGCTTACTGGCCCACCTCGGGGCACCAGAGCGGCACGGGCAGGGGGCTCGCGGTGACCGCGTTGCCGTCGCCGTGCAGGCCGGAGAAGGTGAAAGAGCCCCATAGCGCACCTTCCGGATCGGCGTGCTCGACGGAGACGGAGACGCTATCCCCGAGGCCCGTATCGGTCTGGAAGAAGAAATCGTACGGGCTGCCTGCCTCGGACTGCAGCTTGACCAGGACTCGGCCCATGCTCTGGTCGTACTCACCCACACCCTCGAACACGGTCAGCACCTCCACGATGAGCACCGCGTTGTGATCCGGGTGGCGCCAGAAGTGACGGAAGTTCACGTCGGCCGGCCGCGGGTAGATGATGCAGGAGGGAAGCGTGAACTCGATCGTCTCGTCGATCGCCCCGCTGAAGGTGATCGACAGCGGGGTCGGATCCGGCGGGAGCGCCGGCTCGTCGCCGCCATCCGCGGCTCCATCGGCGCCATCCGCGGCGTCGGCACCATCGGCGCCATCGGGCCCGCCTGGATCGCCGCCTGCATCCGGGGGTCCCTCGTCTCCGCCCGCGTCCGCTCCATCCGTCTTGATTGCGTCCTGCCCGGCATCCGGCAGTTCACTGCCGCCGTTGCCCGAGCAAGCCAGATGTGCGTAGCCCGAAGGGAACGCCACGAGGCAGATAGCTGTGATCCGCATCTCGCCCTCCCTCTTCCGATTGCATCCATTGTACGCCAAGCCGGCGTCCATCTCCAAGTCGAAGTCCTGCGCTTGACCCGACGAATCCAGCGGGTATCATCGTGGCGAGCGATCGAGGAGCGAATCCCTACGCATGTTCGTCTATGTCCTCTTCTTCCTCTCCGGCGTGGCCGGCCTCATCTACCAGGTGATCTGGGTCCGCCAGTTCGGCAACGTCTTCGGCAACACGGTCTACTCGGCGACCCTGGTGACGGCCGTGTTCATGCTGGGACTGGGCCTGGGCAGCTACTTCACCGGCCGCTGGAGCGACCGGCGCTATCGCGAGAATCCGGAGGACCTGGTCCGGCTCTACGCCCTGTTCGAGCTCGGCATCGCCGCGCTGGGCATGGGCATCGCCCTGCTGCTGCCGCTACTGGAGCCGCTCGCTGCAGCGGTCGGCTCCTACGTGCCAGACGAACGGGGCTGGTACTGCCCGTCTTTCCTCTCCCAGGCGTTTTCATACCTGCTCGCCTTCTGCCTGATGGCCCCGATCACATTCCTGATGGGCGGCACGCTGACGCTCCTGGTGCGCCATCTCGTTCGGCGAGACCTGTCCGCAGCCGGCTGGAAAGTGGGCGTCCTCTACGGGCTCAACACGGCCGGTGCGGCCCTGGGGGCCTTCGCGGTCGACTTTGCCCTGGTACCGGCCCTCGGCCTGCTCGCCTCGCAGAGCATGGCAGCGCTCCTCAACCTCTCGGTCGCCCTGGCGGCCCTGCGCTGGGCAGCCCCTCGCAAGCGCTCACCGGCCCCACCGGCTGACGAGCCGCCGCCGGCAGCGCCGGCGAAGCGCGAGCAGCCACCGCAGATGCTGTCTATCCTGGCCGGCAGCGCCATCTTCCTCTCTGGGCTGGCAGCCATGGGCATGGAGATCCTCTGGTTCCGCTTCATGTGCACCGCCCTGGGCGGCTATCGATCCGTCTTCTCGCTGCTGCTGACCGTCATCCTGGTCGGGATCTGGCTCGGCGCCACGGCCGGCGGGGCGGTGCAGCGCAAGCTGGGACGCCCGGCCGGGCTGTATGCCGCCACCCAGGGCCTCTTCGTGGCCGCCGCCCTGGGTGCTTTCCTGGTCTTCTCCCGGGATCTCTTCTTCTTCCCGGAGCACGTGAATGCAACGGTCGGGGCGATGCCGCCCCAGGGCCGGCTCGCCGAGCTGTGGATCCAGCTCCTTCCCATCCTGGCGATGGTGGGCCTGCCCGCCTGCTTGATGGGCTTTGCCTATCCACTGGCCAATGCCGTGATCCAACGGGCGGAAGGACAGGTCGGCCAGCGGGCCGGCATGCTCTACCTGGCGAACACCCTCGGCGCCGTCTCTGGCTCGCTGCTGGCGGGCTTCGTCCTGGTGCCCGGCCTGGGAACCCAGACGAGCATCCTGCTGCTCGGTCTGGTCGGTCTGGGCGCATCGTTTCCCCTCATCGCGGCCCAATGGCACAAGCACCGCGCGGAGCCGACCGGACGCATCTTGCTGGGGATCGAGGCGATGGCATTGCTGGCGGCCTGTGCCGCACTGCTCGTCTGGCTCGGACTGGAGCCCAAGGAGCTGTTGAAGACATTCCATCCGCCCGTGCAGGGAAACGAGCGGGCCGTGCTATGGAGCGAGGGCGTCAACGAGTCGATCCTGATCACCGAGATCACGAAGGGCCCGCATCGCGAAGGCTTGCGCCTGTATACGAACGGCAACTCCATGTCTTCGACATCCTACGTGGCGCAGCGATACATGCGCGCCTTCGCGCACATCCCCCTTCTTCAAATGGAGAATCCCCGGAATGTGCTGGTCGTGTGCTTCGGCGTGGGCAATACGGTCCATGCCGCCTCTCTTCACAGCCAGGTCGAATCGCTCGAAGTGGTCGACCTCTCCCGCCACATCTTCGCACACGCGCACTTCTTCGAAGCCTGGAACCACAACGTGCTCGACGACTCCCGCGTGTCCGTCTTCGTCAACGACGGGCGACAGCACCTGCGCATGCAGAAACCCGAGCGCTACGATCTGGTGACCCTCGAGCCACCGCCGATCAACTTCGCCGGCGTGGCGTCTCTGTACTCCACCGAGTTCTACGAGCTGGTATGGAGCCGCTTGCGCACAGGCGGGTACTTCACCCAGTGGCTGCCGGCCTATCAAGTGACCCGCCCGACCGTGGCGGCGATGGTCCAGGCATTCATCTCGGTCTTCCCGGACGCGGTGCTGCTCTCCGGCTACGACACCGAGCTGATCCTGCTGGGGCGCAAGGCCAGACCCTTGCTTCTGGACCCCGAACGCGTCCAGGCCTCGCTCCGCGAGCGATCAGAGGTACGGGCCGATCTCGAGCGCATCGACCTGGGCAGCCTGCTCGAGATCGTCGGCACCTTTGCCGGCTCCAGCGCGGCGCTCGCCGCGACCGCGGGAGACATGCCGCCGGTGACCGACGACTTGCCGCAGACCGAGTACAGCCCCCTGCTTGTCGACCAACCCGGCGTGACATTGAGGCTCTTCGAGCCGCTGCGCTTCGAGCGCTGGTGCCCTGCCTGCGTGCGAGACGCCGGACCCGTCGAGGGTCTGGAGCTCATCTTCTACTACATGGCTTTTATGCAGGCCCGCTACAAGCTGGACGCCCAAATGGAACAATGGGCTCACACGCCCGGCGCGAAGAAGTTCAGAGTGCAGTACAGACTGCCCACCAACCGAGAGATGGCCCGTCGGACGTGGGAGGCGAGCGGCTACATGCGCCGCGTCTTTCCGGATGCCAGGGACTTCACGGATGGGTGGACGGAAGACCGCCCAGCCCGACCGCATTCAACTCTTGCGCCGCCAGCCGATCAGCAACAGTAGCAGGACCCACAGGGCCAGCTGCGATCCGCTGGCCGAGCTCGCGCAGCCGCAGCCCGCGTCGGTCACGCCGCAATCGCTGTCCAGCGAATCGACGTCGCAGTCGTTGTCCACTCCATCGTCGCAGATCTCCTCTGCATCGGGATGGATCGCCGCATCGCTGTCATCGCAGTCGTCGCCCGCCGAGGCCGGCCCGCCGGCCAGCAGCGCGATCGCGATGACGAGCGAGAACACACGGCCCCTCCTTTGTCCTTCTATGCCAATGAAATATCGAGCAGTCTGCCAGAAAGCGCCTCAGAATGCACAACCGAAGCGCTCAGTCGCTCGCCGCGTAGAGGAAGGTCAGCCCGACGAGCGCCAGGAGCATCGGGCCCGCGGACAGCCCGACCGAGAGCACCGGGCTCGCCTCGGGCTCGAACTGGTACCCTGCAGCGACATACAGGCCCAGGCAGTCCGACTGACGCAGCTCCACCCGACCGAGCAGAGCGCGCGTCTCGGCTCCCACCACGCCCTGGACCGAGAGCTCCAGCGCGAAGCGCCAGCCGGTGGCCAGCAGGTGCTCCTCCAGCGGCTGCGCGGTCTCCTGGCGATCGAGACCGAGCACGAGCTCCGGCCGAAACTCGATCCCCTCCGGCCCCAGCCCCGCGCCCAGACCGCCGCGCAGCGCCAGCGCGTAAGCCGGCGCAGGCCGCTCCGCCCCGCCGCCGAAACGAAACAGGCGGCCGCCAAGGCGAAAGGACAAATCGAGATCCGGCTCGTGCTCGGCTTTGGTCGACTCTGCTGCCCAGCGGTAGCCGGTGTGTCCTACCAGGTCCCAGGAAAAAGCCCGGGAGATGGGGTCTGTGGTCAAGGCCGTCTCGTAGCTCCAGGCCGGCTCCACCGGCAGCAGCTCGGCCAGCTGGCGCGCGCTCAGCGAATCCGAGCACAGCACCACCCGACAGCCGGAGCCGGCCGGGTGGATCTCGACCTGCGCCACCGTCACAGCCTGAGCCTGCAGCCCTTCCGCCTCTGGCGCCTCTGGCGCCTCTGGCGTCTCTGGCGCCTCTGCCCCGGCGGCCGGCTGCTCGCGGGTCTCCATGATGTCGAAGCCCATGCACGGCCCGGACCGCAGCGGGCCGATCCGGTAGCCCAGCGAGTGGGCCTGGGCGGCCACTTGGTCAGCGGCCCGGGCCGGCCGCCCCGGCAGATCGACCACCCGGTAACACTCGGAGCCGGCGCAGCCGCCCATGAGCGCGGCCATGGCCAAGACGCCGGTGATAGGCTTTGGCTTCATTCCGCTCCTCGACTGCGGACGAGCACGCTAGCACAGACCCGCTCCCGATTCGAGCGCCGCAGTCCATCCTCACGCGTATAACAAAAGCCCCGCAAGGCTTTGCGGGGCTTCGTGAAATGCCGGTGGCCCGACTCGAACGGGCACGGGGTCGCCCCCACTGGATTTTGAGTCCAGCGCGTCTACCAATTTCACCACACCGGCGCACAGCGGATCAAAGAGCGGTCGAGAAAGGCCATATCTAGCGCAGCCTGCGAGGAGGCGTCAAGCCTTCTCGGAAAACTCCCAGCTGCACCAGGGGCCGGACTGCCGCCCGGCCGGACCGTGCAGGCAGCGGACCTCGAGCCGGGGGCTGAATCGCCGGACGAAGGCCTCCAGATAGGCGAGCCGGATCCGCTGGCACTCTATCACGCCCAGGCCGGCCTCTCGGCGGGACGCCACCAGGGCGCAGTCGGAGACGACCAGGCTGGCGCGGGTCTCGTCCAGGTCGATGGCGAAGGACTTGTCGGGCAGATCCAGCGCCCAGCTGCCGTGCTTGAGCGCCTCGACCAGGGCGGGCACGTCGCGCTGCTCCAGATCGAGCAGCCCCGGGATCTGCTCCGCCTCGCGCTGGCCGAGCTCTCGCTGGCAGTCCGCTGCGATCTCGCAAGCAGCCCCCAGGCCGACGCGATCCTCGATCTGTCGGAAGCAGGCCTCATCCAGCTTCCAGATGCTGCCCACGTGCAAGAGAAAGAGCCTCAGCATCTGGTCCGTGGGCTGGGCGAGCAGCATCTGCATGTCCAGCATCCGCGACCGGCTCGGTCCTCGCCCCTCTGCCATGCAGCGGATTTTATGCCCCAGCCGCAGCCCTTGTCCATAGCCAGCTCGGCATCTCCAGTAATCCGCTGTAAAAAAAGCACTTATCGAGCCTTGACAAGCTCCTGGGCCCATGCTAGGGTGCGCGAAATCTTCGCCAGAAAGATTGATTGAATCGTCAATCACCACTCCCAGGAGGAGCCATGACCCCAAAAGAGATCTTCGAGGATCAGTTGCCCGGCAAGCTCAAGGAGAAGGGTGACGAGGTCACCAAGGTCAACGCCGTGTACCAGTTCGACATCACCGGCGACAACGGCGGCAAGTGGTGGGTCGACACGACCACCAGCGGCGGCGCGGTGGGCGACGGCGAGAAGGATGGCGCCAAGTGCACCATCACCATGGCCTCGTCCGACTTCGTGGACATGGTCACCGGCAAGCTCAACGGGCAGATGGCCTTCATGACCGGTAAGCTCAAGATCAAGGGTGACATGAGCCTGGCCATGAAGCTCGGCAGCGTGCTCGGCCTCTGAGCCACGCGCCTGGATCTCGGCCCCGCCCGTCAGCGCTTGCCGCGCGCTTCGAGCTGATCGACGTGGGCCCGGTGGAGTGACCACTCGGCCACGCAGCTCCGCTCCCCGCCCGCCTCGCCCTGCTCGACCTCCTCGATCACCAGGCTCGCCTGGCGCGTCGACACGGCCCGCTTGAGAAAGATCAGCATCTGTTGACCGTGCGTGCGCCCCGGCAGCCCGAAGTCGCCGACGGCCAGCACCCGCCTGTCCAGCTTTCCGCCGCGGCGCACCTTGATCGGGGAGCCCGAGCCGAGCGAGATCGAGAAGCGCTCGATGCGGTTGGCGCGCTTCCAGCTCTCGGCCGAGTCGGCGCAACCGGGCACCAGGCGGATCACCCGGACGGACACCGGCCTCGCGAAGCGGACCGTGAGCGACTCCAGGAAGCCCGCGCCCGGCACCCCCTCCACCCAGGCGCTGTCCAGGTCGCCGTCGACAGCCAGCTCCGCGCCGCAGCCTTGCTGGGCCGAGCTGGCCTCGGCCGCAGCCGGGACGAGCCGCTCCAGGAAGTCCAGGTATCGGTCCGAGGTCAGCGCGTAACGCCCCTCGCTCGCCTCGTAGAGACGCTCCCGGATGCCGATCAGGATCCACAGCTTGCGCTTGCGGGCGTCCAGCAGCTCGAGGCGCTTGGGGTCCTCCCGCAGATGGATCCGCGGCCAGCGCTCCCCGCCGGGGCCGATCTGCAGACCGCCGGCGATGCCGCCGAGATCGACGAGCCGGATCGGATCGCGACCCGCATCCGACTCGGAGTGGATCTCCCAGTAGCGCGAAGAAAAGACCGTCTCGACTCCGCCGGGCTCGATCAAGAACAGGTGCAACCAGTGGACGGCCTCGTCCGGGTTGTCCTCGCAGACATCGAGCAGGAAGGCAGCCCGGCCGCCGATCTGGAGCTGCTCCCAGCGGTGTAGGGAGCTGGCCGGAGAGGGCTTCGAGCGCCCAAGCAGGCTGAAGCGGCCCTGGCCCTGGTTGCGGAAGACGCTCATGCCCAGACCGGAGACCGACCGCTCCACGACGATCGCATCCGGCAGGCCGTCGGCGTCCGCGTCGAACGAGCGCTCCTCGACCACCTCGTGGCCGCTGCGCCTGAACTCGACGAAGGCCTCCGAGCGGTGGAACGCAGCCGGCCGCGCGTCCGCCGGCGGCCTCGTCCTGGCGAGAACGCGGGGGGCTGCGGGCAGGATGAGGGCCGCGGCCAGCAGACAGCGCGCTGCAGTCACGGCCCCTCCAGGCTGGCCAGCTCGCTGCCGGCCGGCTTCTCGGCGTACATGGCGTCGATCAGATCCCGGTAGCGGGCCTCTACCTCTTGGCGGCGCAGCTTCATCGTGGGCGTGATCTCGCCCGCGTCGAGCGACAGCGGAGCCGGCAAGATCGTGAAGTCGCGCACGGTCTCCCAGCTCGCCAGCCGCCGGTTGCAGGCGTCGATCTCGTCGCGCAGCAACCTGCGGACCGCCGGATGACAGGCCAGCTCCTCGATGCGGTCGAAGGCCAGGCCCTGCCGCTCGGCGAAGTGCTGGATCTGCTCCGCGTCCAGGGAGATCAGCGCGGTCAAGTAGCGGCGTCCATCCCCGCAGACCATGACCTGGTCGATGTAGGCGCTGGTGCGCAGGATCTTCTCGACGTGCTGGGGGGCGACGTTCTTGCCCATCGAGGTCACGATCAGGTCCTTGATGCGACCCGTGACCCGCAGAAAGCCTCCTTCCTCGAACACGCCGGTGTCTCCGGTGTGCAGCCAGCCGCCCTCGTCCACGCACAGGGCGCTCTCCGCAGCCAGCCCGTAGTAGCCCTGCATGACATTCGGCCCGCGGATGAGGATCTCGCCATCCTCTGCTATCCGCTCCTCCACCCCGGGGATGGGCGGGCCGACCGTGCCGAAGCGGTAGCGATCGGGGCGGTTGACGTTGGCAGCTCCGACGTTCTCGGTCAGGCCATAGCCCTCCAGCACGAGCAGGCCCAGGCTCTGGAAGTACTCGACCACATCGGTAGACAGCGGGGCGCCCCCGCAGATGAAGAACTTCAGCCGCCCGCCGAAGCGCTCGTGGACGAGCGGACCCAGCAGCTGCTCGGCGAGCAGGCGCTTGGCGCCGAGCCCCAGCGGCAACGGCTCGAAGCTGCTCCGCCTGCGCGCCACCTGCTCCCCGACCGAGCGAGCCCACTGGAACAGCTGGCGGCCGGCGAATCCGCGCTCCTCGCTCTGGATCCGGATCGCGGTGTGGAGCTGCTCGAGGATGGCGGGCACCACCGTCACGAAGGTCGGCCGGACCTCGCCGAACTCGCGCTCCAGGCTGTCCGGGCCCGTGGAGAAGGCGTTCGCATAGCCTGTCGAGATGCCGGCCAGCACCATGATGCGCGCCAGGATGTGCGACAGCGGCAGGCAGAGCAGGTGCACATCGCCGCTGCCCAGCGAGCCCCGCATGACCTCGGCCAGCGACTCGGCCTCGAAGACCAGGTTGGCATGCGTGAGCATGGCGCCCTTGGGCATGCCGGTGGTGCCCGAGGTGTAGACGATGCTCGCGAGGCTCGACGGCTCGACGGCCCGCCGCCGGGCGGCCAGGGTTTCGGGGAACTCGGCCTGGTGTGCCCGGCCGGCGGCCAGCAGCTCGCTCCAGCTGAGCTCGGTCGGCCCGCGGGTCGGGCCGCGCATGACCACCACGTGGTGCAGGTTGTGGTAGCAGCTGGCACAGCGCACCTTGGCCAGCTGGGACTCGTTCTCGACCAGGATGGCCAGGGCGCCGCTGTCGTCGAGGACGTGCTGGACCTGAGCGTCGAGCGAGTTCGCGTGCAGCGGCACCGTGCAGCAGCCGGCCTTGAGGATCCCCAGGTCGGCCAGGGTCCATTCCAGGCGGCTGCGGGCCAGCAGACCCACCCGCGTGCCGAGCGGCAGGCCCAGAGACAGCAGCCCGCTCGCGATCTCGGAGCTGGCGCGGTCGAGCTCGGCCCAGCTCATCGGGTGCCATTCCGCGCCCACGGCGTGGATCAAGGCCGGCGATTCGGCCGAGCGCTTCACGCGCCACCTCAAGAGATCGAGCAAGGTCCGCATGCGCTCCGCTTCGGCCATCAGCTCCTCCTCACCGCCGGAGACGAACGGTGCACTCCACGGGCGGCCAGACCGAATCTATCCGCATTCCAGACGCGATTCAACTGGCTCCCACGGCTGACTGCCTGCAGGGCCCAGGCTGAAATCGAGATCATAGGGAACGCCCGGGTGATCCGATTTTCCGTTCCCGACAAAGCAGATCGCGTTGACAAGCTGCCTGCGATCGGTCTATGAAATACTGGGAAAAGTGTGACAGGCTCGACAGGGTTGCCAGCCTGCGAGCCCGGAGAGGGCGTGGAAGCTCCGCAGAACGGAAAGCCGCCGCCCGTGCAGATCGAGCGCTACCGGATCATCGAGGAAGTGGGCCGGGGAGGCATGGCGGTCGTCTTTCGCGGCCACGACGGCAAGCTCGATCGCGAGGTGGCGGTCAAGATCCTCCACGCCCACCTGGCCTCGGAGCCGGAGAGCCAGGCCCGCTTCCAGCGCGAGGCCCGGGCCGTGGCCCGGCTCAGGCACCCCAACATCATCGAGATCTACGACTTCGCCGACAAGTCGGAAGGCCCCTCCTACATCGTGACCGAGTTCATCCACGGGCCGACGCTCAAGGCCTTCATGGACGAGCACGAGGCCTTCTTCCCCGAGATCGCGGTGCTGGTCACGATCCAGATCTGCGAGGCCATCGGCCACGCCCACTCGCTCCAGATCATCCACCGCGACCTCAAGCCCGAGAACATGATGATCGACCGGGACGGCCTGCTGAAGCTGATGGACTTCGGCATCGCCAAGGTCATCGACCAGCAGCAGCAGATGACCCTGACCGGCACCATCCTGGGCTCTCCGGCCCACATGGCCCCGGAGCTGCTGGAGGGCAGGGAGCTGGACTACCGCTCGGACGTCTTCTCCATCGGGACCATCCTCTACTGGCTGGCCTGCGGGGTGCTGCCGTTCACGGGCGCGAACCCCCATCAGGTCCTCAAGCGCATCCTGCAGGGCGAGTACCCCGATCCCCAGCAGACGAACCCGCTCGTGGGCGCGGGCCTGGCGCGCATCATCCGCAAGGCGCTCGCGCTGAGCCCCGAAGACCGCTACGAGTCGGCCGAGTCGATGAAGCTCGCGCTGCTCGAGGAGCTCGCCTACCTGGACCTCGAGGACGTGCGGCAGGAGCTGCGCCGGTGCTTCGCGGATCCCGGCGCCTACATCGAGAAGCTCAAGCCCCGCCTGGTCGCGGCCCTGCTGGAGCGCGCCAGGCTGCTGGTGGCCGCCAAGAAGCACCGCCTGGGCCTGGAGGCCCTGGACCGCCTGCTCAACCTCGAGCCCGATCACCCCGAGGGCACCGATCTGCTCTACAGGCTGCAGCGCCGGAGGCGCTGGCGGAGGCTGGCCCTGGTCCTGGCGCTGGGCCTGCTGGGCACGTGCCTGCTCGGCGGCGCGGCGCTGGGCGCTTACCACCTGGTGCGCCCGGTGCCGGTGCCCGCAGCCGACGGCGGCCTGCTGGTCTTGCCGGCGGCGCCCGATGCCGGCCGGTCCGAGCGCGACGCGGGCCGGGCTGGGCGCGGCGACCCGGCCCCCCGGAGCGCCGCCCGGGACGCGGGCGTCCCGAGCGTTGCCGGCGATCCAGCCGGGACGGCGGACGGATCGAGCGGCGACGCGAGACGCGGCGGCGATCGCCGGCGCGGGCCGCGGCGCGGCGGTGACAGGACGCGGATCGCCAGTCTGCCGGAGCCGCCCGCCGTCTCGCAGCCGGTCACCATCCAGGTCGATCCCTACTTCGACCGCTTGGAGATCGACGGCCAGCTGGTGGCTGTGCGCGATCGCGGCAACTACTACGGGCAGCGCTTCAAGGGCGAGCTGAACGCGGGCGTGCACCGGGTCAAGGTGCTCAACACCGCCTGCCAGGAGGACGAGTTCGAACTGAGGGTGCCCGAGAAGGCCGAGGGGCCGATCGAGCACCGCCGCAAGCTCGCCTTCCGGCCCGCCAGCCTGGTCATCATCAGCGAGCTGCCCCAGGCCTCGGTCTGGGTCAACGGGATCTTCAAGGGTACGGCCGGCACCACGCGCGACAAGCCGATCACCATCCCGATCGAGGGCAGCACCGGGCGGCTGGAGGTCAAGCTGCGGCTGACGCACCCGGCCAATGGCGAGCACCTGGCCCGCTTCCCGGTGCTCGCGGGACGGACCAAGGTCTACCGGGTGGCCCGCTCGGCCTTCGCGATCCGAGCGCCGGACGGGGGCGGCCCATGAGCCGGGATCTCACACCCCTGCCGCGCCGGGACGCCAGATCGTCGTTCAAACCGAGCAGCTGCGCCGAAGTCCAGCGGAGGCGTGGTCCTCCACGTCGAGCATCGACTTCGGTGCTGCGACGCCGAGTTGCGCGACGAGGTGGCGGATCCGGGATGATCGCGCTGCTGCTGGCCGGCGCGGCCCTGGCGCTCGCGCCTCCGGCTCGGGCCGACTCGGTCCAGGAGCGCTTCGCCGCGGCCAAGCTGCAGTTCGAGTACAAGAACTTCGAGCAGGCCGTCGAGGCGCTCGGCCCCCTGCTGAGCCCCACCGTCCTGCTGACCCGGGAGGAGGACATCGTCGAGGCCCGCGAGATGCTGGGGCTGGCCCTGTTCTACCTGGGCAAGGAGGCCGCCGCGCGAGACGAGTTCGTCGAGCTGCTCTACCTGCGCCCCGGCCACAGGCTGGACGCCTTCCTGGTCCCGCCGCCGGCGGTGCAGTTCTTCGAGGCCATCCGCAACGAGCCGGCCATGAAGGAGAAGCTCGACCAGATCGAGCGCGAGCGGCGCGAGGCGGCCGAGCGGGCGCGCCAGGCCGAGAAGCCGCCCACCGAGATCCGCCGGATCTACCTGCATCGCGAGACCGAGGTCCACCACCGGGCCCTGGCCTTCATGCCCTTCGGCATCGGCCAGTTCCAGAACCACCACGACGTGAAGGGCCACGTGCTGCTGTGGTCCGAGCTGGCCCTGCTGGCCGGCTACGGGAGCTGCGTGATCACGCTGCTGGCCCTGCGGGACGATAACTACGATTTCGAGAAGACCGAGCTCGCCCAGGGGGCCTACGTCGGCCAGTTCGTCTTCGGGGGCCTGTTCCTGGGTGCCGTGGTCTACGGGATCGTGGACGCGAACGTCTACTACGAGCCCGAGCTGAAGAGACCGTTCGAGGCGGTCCGGGAGGAGCTGGAGGAGGCCAGGCCCGAGGCGCCGAAGAAGCCCGCGGCGGGCGGTGCGCAGATCGCGCCCTTCGTCCAGCCCGGCGGCGCCGGCCTGCAGCTGCAGCTCCGATTCGATTGAGCGCAGAGGAAGGAGATTCACCATGCCCAACCTGACCTTCACCCCGCCCGGCGCGAGCCGGCCCAGGAGGATCCAGCTCTTCAAGCGGATCACGACCATCGGCGCAGCCGCCGAGTGCGACGTGGCCCTGCCCGGCTCGGATCTGGCCGAGACCCACGCCCACATCCACTTCGACGGCAAGCACTTCACCATCTCCGGGCTCGACAAGAACGCCGTGTGCATCAACGGCAAGAAGGTCAAGAGCCACCAGCTCCTGCACGGAGACGCCATCGCCGTGGGCGAGGCCGAGCTGCGCTTCGGCATCTACGACGAGCCCCTCGACGAGGGCGACGAGCTCGAGCCGGTCCGCCTGGAGGCCTATCGCAAGATGGTCGAGTTCAGCGAGCGGCTCGCCACCAGCGATGGCTTCGACGCCCTGCTCGACGCCCTGCTCGACAGCGTGGTCGAGCTCACCCGGGCGGACAAGGGCATGCTCATCCTGCTGGAGAGCAACCAGCTGCAGGTCAAGGCGGCCCGCAACCTCAAGCGCGAGAACATCGAGGACGCCGTGCGCCAGGTCTCGGACAGCATCGTGGCCAAGGTGGTCCAGAGCAAGCAGCCGCTGATCGTCTCGGACGCGCTCAACCACGAGGACTTCAAGAACTCGGCCTCGGTGGTCAACCTCAAGCTCTGCTCGGTCATGGCCGCTCCGCTGCTGGAGAAGGGCAGCCTCTTCGGCATCCTCTACGTGGGCAACGACAACGTGGTCAACCTCTTCGAGGAGAACTCCCTGGAGGTGCTGCAGGTCTTCGCCACCCAGGCCTCGCTGATCGTGCAGAACGCGCTGCTGCTCAACGAGCTCAGGATCGACAACAAGGAGCTGAGCGAGCAGCTCGAGCGGATGCGCTACGGCGAGATCATCGGCGCCTGCAAGGCCATGACGGACATCTTCACCAAGATCGAGAAGGTGGCCCCGACCGACATCTCGGTCCTGATCTCGGGCGAGACGGGCACCGGCAAGGAGCTCGTGGCCCGGCGCATCCACGCGCTCGGCACGCGGGCCAAGGGGCCCTTCGTGACCATCAACTGCGGCGCCATCCCCGAGAACCTGCTCGAGAGCGAGCTCTTCGGCCACCTCAAGGGCGCCTTCACCGGCGCGGTCGCCACCCGCGACGGGCGCTTCCAGACGGCCGACGGAGGCACGCTGTTCCTGGACGAGATCGGCGAGCTTCCCCTGCAGCTCCAGGTCAAGCTGCTGCGCGCCCTGCAGGACAAGGTGGTCACCCGGGTCGGCGACACCAAGAGCCAGTCGGTCGACATCCGGGTCCTGTCGGCCACCAACCGGAACCTGGAGGAGGAGATCGAGCAGGGGCGCTTCCGCGAGGACCTCTACTACCGGATCAACGTGGTCAACCTGCACCTGCCGCCCCTGCGCGAGCGGGGAGAAGACATCATGGCGATCGCCAAGTACCTGCTCGGCAGGTACGCCGAGGAGTTCAGCTCCCGGGCCAAGGGCTTCTCGCCGGCGGCCGTGGTGGCCATGTGCAAGTACAGCTGGCCGGGCAACATCCGCCAGCTCGAGAACAAGCTCAAGAAGGCCGTGGTGCTGGCGGACAAGACGCACATCAGCCCCGAGGACCTCGACATCCGGCCCGAGGACTTCGAGCCGGTCCTGCAGCTGGCCCAGGCCAAGGAGGAGTTCCAGCGGCGCTACATCAACGAGGTCCTGGCGCGCAACAACGGCAACCGCACCAAGACGGCCCGCGACCTGGGCGTGGATCCGCGCACCATCTTCCGGCACCTGGAGAAGATGGACGGCGCATAGCCGTTTTGCGCCCTGGCACGGATGTCGCGGTCAGTGTGTCAGGGCCGGGCGAGCCGCGGGACGAGTGTAGAGAATGATGAAGAAGTTTCAGTACCTTGCAGAGAAAACCCGGCGCTTGGCACCCTTCTTGCGCCCCCTGCTGGCCGAGATGTCGGTCTGCGGCCCGCTTTCCATCTGCCTGTGCTCTGGCCTGCTGGCCGCAAGCTGCGTGCTGGGCCCGATAGAGCCCCCGGAGGAGCCGCCCTTGTACTCGCCCCAGATACTCCTCGAATCGCTCCAGCCGCCCCTGAGCGGGCTGACCACGATCGAAACGGAGTGTCCGAAGTGCACGTTCGAGGCCAAGGTCCGGGATCTCAACATCGACGACCTCCTCTTCATCTGGTGGTTCCTCGACTGGGACGGGGCCGATTACTCCAGCAATGTCAAAGATGATACGATAGGCAAGATGGGCACCATCGATCGATACGGGGACCAACTGAAGTACACGGTCAACCTCAGCGAAAAGACCCCCGCCTTCAAGGAGACGCGTCACGTCGTCACCCTGGTGGTGGCCGACCGCTGGCTCGGCGACGAGGAATGGCACTCCGACAGCCACAGCTGGACCTTCGAACTGGTCAACGGCGGGGTCTACTGCGACCCAGAGGATTGAAGGACGATGTCTCGAAAGCTGTACATCTTCGTCTTGCTCCTGGCCGGAATCCCGCACCCGGCCTGCATGGATGTCGACATCCCCCTCCAGTGCATCGACAGCCTGGACTGCCCTGCGGGCTACAAGTGCAACCAGGACACCAAGCTCTGCGAGCCCTTCGACAAGCCCCGCTCGGTGGTCGACCTGGAGCTCGCCCCCCCCTCGGGCACCAGCTGCTCGGCCACCCAGATCGCCGACATCGACCTGGCGAGCTCGGAGATCGACAGCCAGCAGCTGGATCTCGAGCTCGCCAACGCGATCTTGCTCGAGGGCCACGTGGGCTCGCCGGTGGGCGTAACCGGCGCGCTGGTGGCCAAGCGCGATCCGGCTTTCGACGCCCGGCACCTGACCTGGAACATCGCCGTGGACACGGCCGGTTACTTCGAGCAGGCCCTGACGGCCGGCGACTACGAGCTGCTGTTCAGGCCGTCGAACCGCGAGGACTTTCCCCAGCTGCGCATGACCGGGCTCACGCTCCTGGAGAGCCAGGAGCCGGATCTCGTCGAGCTCGCCTACCCGAGCTACCCGCAGCCCGAGTCGATCCAGGACCAGGAGACGATCCTGCTCGTGCAGCTCAAGATCCTCGAGAGCGAGAACGCCCCGCACCCGGTGGCCGGCATCCAGGTCGAGGGCACGACCGACAAGGGCCTGCGCAGCAACCTGGTCAGCCCCGACGCGCAGGGCGTGGCCTACCTGCGCCTGCCGGTGGAGATCGACGAGCGCCGCGACAAGATCATCGCCCCCCTCACGCTCGCCCTGACCATCAAACCGGCCAACGCGGGCGCCCCCTACCCGACGATCCAGACGGACGCCATCGAGCTGGCGGGCTTCGACCTGGGCACCTTCTACGTGGGCGAGATGCCCGAGAGCCACGCCGTCTCGGGCGTGGTGACCGACGCCGGCGGACGGACCGTGGCCGGCTGCCAGCTGCGCTTCGAAGGGCCGCTTGGCAACGGCACCTTCCGCCAGACGATCGAGTCGCAGGCCAGCGGCTTCACGACTACCCTGCCGGCGGGGACCTACAGCCTGACCGCCGTTCCTCCCCTGGAGGGCGAGGCGGGCATGCTGACGACCGAGCAGTTCGAGGTCTACTCCGATCGGTCCGGGGTGCCGGTCGTGCTGCCCGATCGGCCCAGGCTCTGCGGCACGGCGCTCGACAGCCAGGGCAATACCGTCGCCGATGTCATCGTCCAGGCCGAGCGGCTCGGCTCCTGGACCGGCGTGGACGACGGCATCCAGCGCACGCACGAGACGAGCAGCGGCAGCAACGGGCACTTCGAGATGGCCGTGGACCCCGGCCGCTACCACTTCACGATGATCCCGCCCGCCACCTCGGGCCTGCCCATGCGACCGGCCCAGGCGCTGTACGTCTTCGAGGACGATGCGCTCGGGGAGGATGTGACCACGCTTCCCGAGCCGGCCGTGGTCAAGGGCCACGTCTACAGCCGCAACGGCACACCGCAATGCGGCGTGAGCGTGGACGTCTACCGCTCCGACGAGGACTCGGCCTACCTCATCGGCCAGACCTTCTCGGAGCCGGGCACCGACGGTTGCAGCGGAGCCTACGCCGCGATCATCCCCGCCGTGGTCGACGAGCCCGTCCCCCTCAGGTGAAATGCGAGTGAAACTGGCGCCGGTGCCCATACCTTGTGTATAAGGGTTCCAGGCGCATGAAAGACGACCCGAAGGACCGTTTCGAGCACACATGCACCGTCGAGCTCAAGGTGTCCGAGCTGGACCTGGACCGGCCCGAGCGCAAGGCCTTCCTGACCGTCATCCGCGGCCGGGGAGCGGACCTGGGCCGCTCGATCGAGATCGCGCGGCCGGTGATCATCGGCCGCGATCCGGCCTGCGACATGCCGCTCAACGACCCGGGCGTCTCCTGGCACCATGCCCGGATCACGCCGGGCGGGACCGAGCTCTACCACGTCTCCGACATGGGCTCCACCAACGGCACCCGGGTCAACGGCCACTGCTTCGAAGGCGCGTGGCAGCTCCGCCCGGGCGAGAAGATCTTCGTCTGCGAGACCGTGGTCCGCTTCTCGCTGGCCGACGCCATGGAGCTCGGGTTCCAGCGCGAGGTGGCCCAGCTCGTGTCGACGGATCCGCTGACCGGGCTGGAGGCCAAGCGGGTGTTCGACGATGCGCTGGACCAGGCCCTGGCGACCGCCGGCCGATCCGGACGGCCCCTCTCGGTGCTGATGATGGACATGGACGGCATCAAGGCGATCAACGACACCCACGGCCACCTCTTCGGCGCCCACTGCATCCAGACGGCCGGCAGGCTGATCGGCGAGATCGTGTCGGCCGAGCGGGGGCATGCCTGCCGTTTCGGCGGCGACGAGTTCACCGCCTTCCTGCCGGGTACCGGCAAGGCGCGGGCCTCCGAGATCGCCGGGCGCATCCGAGAGGCCGTGGACAGCGCGGGCATGCGGCGGGAGGGCGTCGATCTGCACCCCACCATCTCGATCGGCCTGGCCACTTTTCCGGAGGACGCCGAGACGGTGCTGGACATGGTGGCCGCGGCCGATGAGGCCCTCTACCGGGCCAAGGCCAAGGGCAAGAACCGCGTCTCGACCTGAACGCTGCCAGCTAGGGCGCGTCCCGAATGCCATAAAAGCCCATGGTCGGGACGCGAACTGGCTTGAGCGGCTTGGCGCGCTCTCCGGTCAGCAGGCTCTCGAGCGTCGCCCGCGGGTGTTCTCCGTCCCCGCCGGTCTCCTTCGGGTTCCGGAGTGCGAGCTGCATCTCGCCGATCTGGCTGGCCAGCGAGAGGACCGAGGCCTCACCGGGCAGGACCGGTTCCCGACTTGCTGCGCCAGAAGAAGACCTCGGTCAGAGGGAGATCCTTCGCAGCGCTACCGGCCTTGCGCCTTCGGCGTGATCCACCTGGGCCTGCCGGCGCAGGCAAGCGCCGACGGAACCACCGTCGAGTGGCTCCCGCCCACCGAGCTGGGAGCCTGGCTGATGCGACAGTTGGACGTCGGCTGACCCTCAATACTGGAGGAAACGATCCACCAGTGCGGGCGCGATGCGGCTGTCGGCGGGCTCTGCGGCCAGACCGCGCTCGGAGAGCGCCGCGTGCTCCGGCCATCGCTCGAGCGCTCCCGCGAGAAAGGCCCGTCCGTCGGCCACACCCACCTCGGGGTGGGCCTGGATGCCCCAGACCGGCAGGTCTGCCCAGCGGAAGGCGTGCACCGCGCAGTCGGCTGTGGACGCCAGCACGCGCAGCGCTTCCGAGCAGCCCGGGATCACCTCGTCGAAGTGGGACACGAAGGCCGAGAACCCCTCCTCGAGCAGCCCGCCGCCGTCTGCGACCTCGATGCGCAGCCAGCCGAACTCGGGCCGCGCGCAGCGCCGCACACTTGCAGGGCCGGCCAGGGCCACGGCGATGAGCTGGTGCCCCCAGCAGGATCCGAGCACGCGGCAGCCGGCCCGGACGCACTCGGCCACCCAGCTCGCCTCCCGCTCGGCCCAGGCCGGGCGCTTCACGATGCTGCCCTCGCAGCCCGTCAGGATGACGTGGCTGTGAAGCCCGGCCCGGGGCAGGTGCTCTCCGGAAGGCGGGTGCACGCTGTCGAGCTGCAGCCCGGATCCCCCCGCCGCCGCGGCCCAGTGCTCGAGCGGCCGGTAGAAGCCGTGATCCAGGGCGTTGTCGACCACCAGCAGGCGTCTTGCCGTCATGCCGCACATGTTTTCCTCAACAAGGCACGCGCGGAACGTCCGTCCTGGAAAAATCCTCGCCCCTGTATAGGAGAGGCTCGCCAGAGGAGCGCGACAATGCATAGGCGCAGCAGTCGCCGAGGTTCAGTCTGGCGGGGTGGCCCTTTCCGAACTTGTCATATGCAGCGCGGGCCAGCCCCACCTGCTCGGTATCCATGGCCACGATCTCGATCTGCGCCTTGTGCATCAGGAGATCGAGCTCGACACCTCCTGGCCGACCCTTCTTGGTCTGGATGACGATGGCCGTCTCCAGGGCGGACACGGCGGACAGCAATCGGGTCGGGTCGTCGGCGATGGACCTGGCGAAGGCCTGCGCCTCCGGCTCTCCCAGCAGGATGGCGAGCAATGCCGACGAGTCGATCACCATGCCGGGCTCACTCGAACACACCCGACTCGTCGTAGGCGAGGATCTCTTCCGGGCTCCGGCTGTCCAGGTCGGGAAGCGCACCGCATCGACGGGAGATCTCCATGATGAGCTCCTCGGTGTCAGGGACGGTTCGCCTGCCCTTGAGACGCTGCAGGCGCTCCTGGAGTGCCCGCATGATGGCCTTGGTGATCGTCTCCCCGGTCGCCCTGGACAGCTCCCTTGCCAGCTTCTCGACCTCCGGGTTCTTGATGCTGATGGCCATTCCAGGTCCCCTTTTTGTTGCTTCTACCTTTTTTTCATTATTCTTCAATCCTGGCCCGCGATCAAGCCTCTTCAATGCCAGAATCAGAGATGGGTGCAAATCCCAGTTTCCGCCCATCGATGGACAACCCGTACAGCAGGCCTTCAATTCAATGGACCTGCGCTGACAGGCGCCAGCCGCCAAGAGGGGGTGGAACCACTTGAATTCATTTCAAGTGGCGGGGGAGGGAAGGTCCCTCCCCCGCCGAGCAGAAGTCGCGAAG
>JAFGRB010000069.1 GCA_016935365.1 Deltaproteobacteria bacterium | reverse complement strand
TCGCTCCTCCGGCTCGCGTTCCTTCCCCCAGTCCTCCTCCTCGGGTTCCGGCTCGCGCTCCTCCGCCTCCCACTCCTCCTCGGGCTCGTCGGGCTCCACCGTCCCTCGCTCCTCCGGCTCGCGTTCCTTCCCCCAATCCCCTTCCTCGTGCTCCTCCGCCTCCCACTCCTCTTCTTCGGCAGGCCCCGCAGGCTGGGCTCTCTCCTCGGTTCTGTCCTTTTGCGCCCTCTCCCTCCTCCTCCGCGCGCGCTCCGCCTTGCGCATTCTCCTCGCCCTGGCTTCCTGCTCTTCCCTCTCCTTCTGCTCTTCCCTCTGGTCTTCCTTCTGGTCTTCCTTCTGGTCTTCCTTCTGCTCTTCCCTCGCCTTCCTCGCCTCCTGTGCTTCCCTTTCCTTTTGCGCTTCCCTGTCCCGCGACCTCTCTGCGCGCGGGCTGGCCGCCTTGTCTTTCTGCTTGTCCCTCTTGGGCAGTGGCGGAGGCTTGTTGAGGAAGTCCTCAAGCCAGGCCAGCCGTTCCTCGTCAGTTGGATCCAGCTGACCCGCTACGTTTTTCCGAGCCCGCAGGATCTTGCACTCCCGACCGAGATCTCTGCGGCTCGGCGTATCCTTGCTGCCCTTGCCCTTGGCCATCCGATCCTTCTACTCCCGACTTTCACGCGACAACCGGCGGAATGCAAGCTTATGGCTCGCTCGAGACCAGCCCGATCCGCACGGCATAGCGCACCAGCCCGGCCAGCTCATGGATGCCCAGCTTCTGCATGATCTTTCCCCGATGGCCCTCGACGGTCTTCGCGCTGATATGGAGCAGCCCGGCGATCTCCTTGCTGGTCCTTCCCTCGGCCACGAGCTGGAGGATCTCGCGCTCCCGGCCCGTCAACGCAGGCTGTTCACCGACAGCAGGACGAGCACAGTCGAGCACGATCCGGGCCACGGCAGGGCTGAAGAACGCCTCTCCCGCAGCCACGGCCTTGATCGCGGCCAGCAGGTCCGAGAGGTCCGAGCCCTTGACGAGGTACCCCGACACGCCTGCCCTGACCGCCGGACGGACGTACTCCTCGCCGGTGTGCATGGAAAGCGCCAGCACGCGCGAGCTGCCCGAGCGGACGATCCGCTCGGTCGCATCCACACCGTTGAGCCCCGGCATCGACAGGTCCATGATCACCACATCGGGTCGGAGACGCTCCGCCAGATCGATCCCGGCGCGCCCGTCGGCAGCCTCTCCCACCACCTCCGCCTCCCCGGAGCCCTCGATCAGCGCGCGCAGGCCCTGTCTGACGATCGTGTGGTCTTCGACCAGCAGCACCCGGATCTGCTTTCGGCTCATGTCCCCTCCACGTCAAGCGGTAGCTCGGCCCGCAGCGCGCAACCCCGTCCTGGAGCCGTATCGATCTCCAGGCACCCCCCCTGCAAGCTCACGCGCTGCGCGATATTGCAGAGCCCCTGCCCATCCACCGCGCCCGGCTCGAAGCCCTGCCCGTCGTCGGACACCTCCAGCCTGAGGTGTTCGGATACGATCTGCACCCGCAGGCAGACCCGCGACGCACCCGCATGCTTGGCCGTGTTGCTCAGGGCCTCCTGTACGATCCGGTAGCAAGCGCTCTCCAGGCTGGTGGGAAGACGCGCATCGCCTGCGGGCAGATCGAGCTCGACAGGAATGCCCGTCCGTTCGCTGAAATCCAAGGTATAGCGCCGCAGCGCTTCCAGCAAGCCGATCTCGTCCAGGATAGAGGGGCCCAGATCGGCCACGGACCGGCGCACCTCCTCGATGGCATCGTCGACCATGCCCTTGGCGCGCTCCAGCACCTTGCCATCTCCGTGCTCGGCGAGCTGCAGATGGATCCGCAGGCCGGTCAAGGCCTGGCCGACCCCATCGTGCAGCTCGCGGGCCAGGCGGCGCCTCTCCTGCTCCTGCAGGTCGGCCGCCCGTCTGGCGAGCTCGCTCTGCCCCATCAGGACCAGGATGCGCTCGCCTGCCCGCTCCATGCTCCGCACCGGAAGGCGGGTGACCAGGAGAGCCAAGCCCGCCCCCACAGCCGCGAAGACCAAGAGCAGCACAAGCCCATCGACGATCACGTCTCTCGCTCCCAATCCCACCCAGACAGCCGACTGGCTGTCGTCTGCGAGCAGAAGCGCGGCCCGCCCCCAGACGGTCGCCCCTTGCGGCTCCTCGCCGGCCGTGAAGACCAGACCGAAGCGATCCACAATCCGGATCCGTTCGGCCGAGCCCAGGTGGAATGCCTGGAGGTGTTCCACGAGCTTCGGCGCCCCGTAGCGCCACAGGCCATCCTGGGACAATCCCTCCTGGCGGACCCGGAAGGCGATCCGCGCGGCCTCGGCGCTCGCCTGGGCGCAACGGGCCCGAAGGCCGAAGTGCAGGTAGGCCAGCGGCGCGCCCAGCGCCACGCATACGCCCACCATGGCGGCCAGGGGTCGCATTCGCGCGCGCAACCAGAGGGCCAGATTGGGCGGTCTCAAGGTCGCTCCGCAGCCGGCCGTTCGAGAGGCAGGTAGCCGGCCCGTCTGGTAAGGTCCCTGCCGCGGTCCGAGTAGATGAAGCCCAAGAAGTCCCGGGCCAGATCGGATGGCGGGCCGACGCTCAGCATGGACAGATCTTTGGAAAAGGGGTAGGCGCCGGACTCCAGCGTCTCGGGCGAAGGCCGCACGCCCTCCACTCGATGGATGCGCAGCGGAAGCTGCTCGATCCGCACCGCACCCTGGTCGAACAGCCCCACGCTGCCGCGCTCCGAGAGCAGCGCGGCCCGCATGGAGGCATCCGCGTACACGACCCGCCAGCGCTGCCTTCGGTACGCCTCATGGCTCGCCTCGGCGAATCGCAGCCAGTGACGCTCGACCGCGTCGTGGCTCGAATCCCCGAGCTCGCGCTGCACCACCCTCAGCGCTGTGCCGTCCGGCCAGGTCCTCCGAACCCCGGAGTAGAGCTGCGCCAGCCCCGCCTCGTCAAAGTCCTGCTCCGGGACCGACGAGCCCGAAGCGATCACGACCGCCACCCTCGCGTAGGGCCAGACCACCAGACCCTGCTGCTCCTCTTCTCTCAGCGGTCTGGATATCAGCCCCAGGTCGATCGCCCCGTCCCGCACGGCCCGAACCCCGCCCCGCGAGCCGATGCTCTCGTGCAGGTACACCCTCCTCCCCCAGGCCTCGGCCAGTAGCCGGGTCAACGGCAGGTTGCTGCCCGAGCCGGCCAGGACGAGCGCGTCTTCAGCGACCCTGCGCTGGGGCCTGAGCTCGGGCTGTGAGATGACGGGACCCGTGAGGAAGACGGACAGCGTCCAGGCGCACAGGGCAGAGGCTCCCAGCAGGACGGCCAGCGGCGCGAAGTAGAGCCAGCGCGCGGAGGGGCTCTTCATGCAGGTCATTTTCCTTTGCCGGGCTCCGGTCGGCAAGCCTATCATCAGCTCCATGATCGCATGCCACCGTTTTCAGACCGCCCTGGGCTGCTGCGAGCTGCACTACAGCGAGCTAGGAATACGGCGCCTGAAGCTTCGCGTCCGCTCGCGAACCTCCATCTCGAGAACCGGCCAGCCCGACTGGGTGAGGCGGGCGGCTGCGCTCATCACCCGGCATCTGGCTGGAGAGCGTGTCGATCTGGATCGGATCCAGCTCGATCTGGGCGATCTGAGCCCTTTCCAGCGGCGGGTCTACACCGCGCTGCGCGAGGTGTCGAGAGGCTCGACCATCTCGTACGGAGAGCTGGCCGCGCGAGCGGGCAGCCCCCGCGGAGCCCGGGCGGTAGGCAGCGCCATGGCCTGCAACCCCGTTCCGCTCCTGATCCCCTGCCATCGGGTCCTGCGGGCGGACGGAAGTCCGGGCGGGTTTTCCGCTCCCGGAGGTGTCCGCACCAAGGAAAAACTCCTTGAAATCGAGGGCGGCGTTCTGCACTGATCGGGGCGAAGACCATCGCGCCCGAACAGAGGAGGTCCGAGATGGCGATCACGTTGGATGGATCCGGGCTGAGCGTCGAGAAGCTGGTTCAGATCGCACGGCACGCAGAGAAGGTGTCGCTGCACCCCGAGGCGGCGCAGCGCATCCAGACCTGCCGCGCGATGCTGGAGAAGAAGATCCAGGCCCGGGAGATCATGTACGGGGTCAACACCGGCATCGGCGAGTTCTCCGAGGTCGTTCTGGACGACGAGCAGGTCAAGCAGTTTCAGAAGTACTTGATTTACAACCACGCGGCGGGCATCGGCGATCCTGCGCCGATCGAGTACGTCCGCGGGGCCATGGTTGGCCGGATCAACGTCCACGCCCACGGCAAGTCCGGCTGCCGTCTCGAGATCACCCAGACCCTGATCGAGATGCTCAACAAGGGGGTAACCCCCGTGGTCTGCCAGAAAGGCTCGGTGGGCGCCTGCGGCGATCTCGCGCCCATGAGCCAGATCGCCCTGCTGCTGATGGGTGAAGGCGAGGCCTACTACCAGGGCGAGCGGCTGCCCGGCAAGACCGCCCTCGATCGCGCCGGCATTCCAATCCCGGGGCTGAAGGCCCGCGACGGCCTGGCGGCCATCAACGGCTCGAACCTGCTGACCGCCATGAGCGCCATCCATCTCCACGACATGAACCGCTGGCTCAAGCAGGCCGAGATCGCCTGCGCCATGACCCTGGAGGCCCTGCTCGCCAACCTCAAGCCCTACGACGTGCGCCTGCACGAGGTCCGGGGATTCCCCGGCGCGGTGCGCTGCAGCCGGGCCCTGATGAAGTGCATCCAGGGCTCGGACCTGTGCACCGGCAAGATGAAGTGCAAGGTCCAGGATGCCTACTCCATGCGGTCGAGCCCCCAGGTCATCGGCGCGGCGCATGACGCGGTGGCCTGGGCGCGCAAGCAGGTCGAGATCGAGCTCAACGGCGTGGGCGACAACCCCATCTTCTTCCCCGAGTACCAGCTCACCCTGACCGGCGCCAACTTCCAGGGCACCCCCGTGTCGCTGCCGATGGACATCGCCGGTGCGGCCGTGACCACGGTCTGTGTGCTTAGCGAGCGGCGGCTCAACCGCATGACCAACCCGGCGCTCTCGGTCGGCCTGCCCGCTTTCTTGACCCGCGGGGCGGGGATGTTCTCGGGCATGATGCTATCGCAGTACACCGCCGACATGATGATCGTGGAAAACCGCATCCTGTCCGTACCGGCATGCACCCAGTCCATTCCGGCTGCAGCCGATCAGGAAGACTTCGTGTCCATGGGCATGAACACGGCCATCAAGAACCATCACATCCTCGACAACGCCTGTGGTGTGCTGGGCATCGAGTTCATGGCCGCCGCCCAGGCGCTGGACTTCCGCGAGTTCCAGCACGGCCGGGGCGTGGAGCGCGCCCGGCAGGTCGTCCGCGAGCACGTCGAGCACCTGGACGAGGACCGGCCGCTCTACCCGGATCACACGAAGATGAAGGAGCTGGTGCGCGCGTGCACGATCCTCGAGGCGGTCGAGGCCGAGGTGGGCTCACTGGAAGAGGCGACCGAAGCGACAGGCTGCTAGTGCTTCCGATTCAAGGTGCTTGCTGCGATCGGGTCGCGATGTCCCGCGATCCGTTCGGTTGCCAGTAACACAGGACGTGGATGATGCCGGCTCGAGCGCTCAGCACCTCGACCTTGGCAAAGGTGCCATCCGCGAGCTTCAATGCGTAGACGTCCTCGCTCATCACGAAACCCGTCTCGCCCGAGCCGCCGGTGATGAAGCGGGTGCCGATGACGAAGTCCGCGTTCTCCGGGTCGTCTGCCAGATAGCCGTCCTCGGGTGCCTCGTCGAAGGCGTGGTAGTCGCTCTCGTGGCCCATGTTCACGGCCGACACCCCGGGGCCGAGCTTGAGATTGGGACCCGGGCCGTCGTGCGCCATGTAGAGGTCCCACTCGGTCTCGGCCGCGCTGATGACCTGCATGCTGTAGAGGCGGATCTTGACCTCGTCTGCGTGCAAGTGGAGCTCGAGGTCGAAGGCCACGCCGTCGATGTGCTGCGTCCCCTGCTGCTGGCAGCGGGTGGGGTCGCCTGGGACCTGCTCGTAGCCCTCGTCGCAGACGCATGCCCCGTCCACGAGCTGACCGTGACCGCTGCAGACGTAAACCGGGTCGGGGACGCAGTTGAAGACATCCTCCGGATCCTGCATGTAGCCCGCATCGCACGAGCAGTACTGCCCGTCGTGTATGTGGCCGTGCCCGCCGCACTCCAGAGTCGAGGGATCGACGCAGCTTTCGGGATCCGAGGGATCGACCACGTAGCCCGCATCGCAGTCGCAGACCCCATCGACGAGCTGGCCGTGCCCATCGCACTCCACGACGCCTGGCTCGATGCAGCGCCGGGGATCATCCGGATCGACGACGTAGCCCTCCTCGCAGACACAGCTTCCATCGACGAGCCGCGCATGCTCTTTGCACTCCAGCTCACCGCTGCCAAAGCTGCATCCGGTCGCGATGAGCAAGCAGACAACCGGGACGAGTCTTGCCATGGCATGCCTCCTGCATTCCCGATACTTCTCTCAACTCTCCCCGCCGTCAATCTAAAAGCTCAGGATCGTCCCTGGCTTCGCGCAGAGATATCGGTGATGGAGACGAAGACCACGGCCGAGGCAGCGATGCCGAAGACGTTGCCATCCAGTCCCCAGAGCGCAAAGCCACCCACCTCGATCACCACCGTGGTCGTACCGCCCACCAGCATGGCCGCGATGGCTGCAGTCGGGCTTCTGCGCTTCCAGAAGAGGGCCCCGATCACGGGCACCAGCAGCCCGGAGACCAGGAAGGCATAGGAGTAGAGCATCAAGGAGAGCACGCTGGTCATGCACGTCGCCAGCAGGAGGGCCAGCGCGCCGATGACGAGCGTGCTCAGCTGCGAAAGGCGCAAAAAACGCTTGCCGGTCGAATCGATCCGCAACAGGGTGCCCAGGATGTCCGAGACCACATTTCCGGAGCTGGCCATCAGGCAGGAGTCGGCCGTGGACAGGATGGCCGAGAAGTACGCCGACATCATGATGCCGAGCAGGCCCACCGGCAGCGCGGTGCGCAGCAGCATGGGAAGGCCGGTCTCCGCGTCCATGCCCGCGGCGCTCGGAGAGCCCAGGTAGGCGAACATGCCCTGATCGGCCGCCACCCGCGCCAGAAGGCCCAGCATCACGCCCATGAAAGCCATGACCGGATACTCGAGCAGGCCTGCGAGGTACCAGGCCTTCTTGGCCGTGCGCTCGTCAGCGCAGGCGTAGATGCGCTGGTAGAGGGTCATGCCCACGAACCAGATGGGCAGGATGGTCGCGAACCAGTTGACCATCTTCTGCCAGCTCAGGTTGGTGAGGGAGAACATCTCGGCCGGCAGGGTCGCCTCGATGACCTCCCAGCCACCCACCGCGAGGTAGGCCACCGGCAGGCCGACGAGGATGAGACCGAACATGAGCACGGCCCACTGGACCGTATCGGTGTAGATGACCGCCTTGAGTCCGCCCATGACCGTGTATCCCACGGCCACCAGGCCCATGATCAACAGGGCGGTGTTCTGGTCCAGGTCCACGAAGGTCCCGCTCGCAAGCTTGGCCCCGGCCAGGATCTGGGAGCTCGTGAAGCCCAGATAGCCCACCGCCGATATCAGTCCAGCCACGACAGCCACGCGCTTGTCGTACAGGACGGCAAAGATCTCGGGAAAGGTCAGCGCCTTGGCAAAGGCCGGATCGCGCTTGATCCGCGGGATGAGAACGACCGCACTGAGCCAGGCGCCGAGCAGCCCCGTGGCGAGCATCCAGGAGCCGGACAGCCCCATGGCGAAGCCCAAGCCGCCAAGCCCGATCGAAAACCCGCCTCCCACATCCGTGGCCACGACCGAGAAGCCGACATGCCAGGCGCCCATGCTGCGCCCGCCTACGTAGTAGTCTTCGGCGTCGGTGTTCTTGCGAAGGAAATGGTAGCCGATGGCCAGCATGGCCGCCATGTAGACGATGAAGATGGCGAGATCGACCGGGTGCATCAGGCCTCGACCCGCTCCTCCTTCACTCGGCCACCAGGTCGAGCACGGGTGCGACCTCGGTGCCCTTGTCCACGTCCAGCTGCTGGCGGAACTTGTCCAGGTCCGGGTAGACGGCCTTCTCCACGTACTTGCCGCCCATCAGCCGAAGCATGGCAGCGTAGTTGAGCCGAAAACGGAGCCGGTCGCCCACCCTGTAATCGCCTGGCTCGTCTCCGAGGTTGACCACCATGATATCGCTGCTCGCGCCCGCGATCCGATGGTGTGGGTTCTCGGGCACCAGACCGGTCACATCGGTGTCCAGGTGTCCCACGCTGACCAGGGCCCGGTAGCCGCGCTGGCCCGGTGAGAGCTCCTGAGGGTTCTGGGCACCTTCGAACTGGAACGGCGCCACGTTGGACGTCTCCACCAGCGGCACCAGGCTCTTGCGCTTGATCTCGACGATCTCGGCCTCCAGCACCACCGTGTCCGAGCGCAGGCCCGGCAGCGTGCCGCCGTGGATCAGATCGGTCCCCAGGAAGAGCGCCTCCCCGATCCGGAAATGGTTGGCGGCCTTCGGCAGCTGGTTATCGAGCGCCAGTGGCAAGGCGGAGCTCGCCCCGGCCGATACCATCCTCAGCTTGCGCTCGAACTTGAGCTCCAGCAGCTCGCGGTAGAGCACGAGCTGCATGAACTGGTCCACGGTGGGTACGCTCCCGACCAGGCAGCCCAGGTTGGCACCGATGCCCAGCACGTCGATGTGGGGCAAGGTGAAGACTTGCTTGTAGAACTGGACCAGGGTGCCCGGCAGGATACCCTCGCGCAGGTCGCCGAGCTCGATCATGATGATCACGCCGTGCTTCTTGCCCTGCTTGGCGGCCTCCTCGTTCAGCAGGTGGATGAGCTCCAGCTCGCTGTTGAGCGAGACGTCCGACAGGGCCACGACCGCCTCGACCTCGGACAGGTTGGGAACACGCAGAAACCAGGTTTCGATCTCGGGCACCACGCGCCGGATGACCTCCAGGTTCTCCAGGCGCGACTCGCCCATGGATCGAACGCCCAGGATCTGCAGGGCCCGCAGGGTCTCCTCATGACCGCAGAGCACCTTGGTCACCACGGTCCAGGCCGACTCGCGAAGATCCATCCAGTGCGAGATGGTCTGCAGATTGTGCTGCAATGCCGGCAGGTTGAGGATGATCCGATTCATGTGCCCGGATGCCTCATCTCAGCGTACTTGCTAGAAAAACCCGCTCGTTCGTAGAGCCGCTTGGCAGGGTTTTCGTACTCTACGTGCAGCTTGATACCACCCTCGCACTTGCCGATGGCCTGCTCGAGGAGCTCACGCCCAATGCCCTCGCCCCTTCGGCTGGACAAGACCGCGACAAAGAGGAGCAAGTTGGCCGGCACATAGCCCCCCATTCCAGTGTCGAGGACGACCGTGACACCAATCAAACGGCCCTCCTCGATCGCTGTAAGGACGAAGCCCATGTTTTCCGCGCAGAGGGAGTGCTCCAAGCCCCTTAGGATATCCTCCGGCGTATCCTCGTAAGGTTTCAGGTTTTCGAAAAGGAAGCCCTGCAGATCTCCGACACCCATTCCGGCCGGAAGCTGCTCTGCACACCGCGCCCTCAGATACTCCAAGTCCACCTCCTTATGGCTCTAACCTTTCGCGTACGTAACAATACAGGAAAAGGAAGACCCGGTCAAGCGGCAGAGATGACCGAATGACCGAGCCTGAGCCAGTACCTTTTCACAATGATTTTTATCACTTAACAGCCTGTGCGAAAGCTCACCGGAAAAGACGAGGCGATGTTGGTGGCCATCGCCTGCTCCGACCCCCCAGAAGGTCGCAGCAGATGGACCCTGCAACTTCTCGCTGGTGAGAGCATCTCCTACGAGACCATACGGCGACGGCTAAAAGAAAAGGACTGCCGACTTCGCCCTGAGGAGGCGCGAAGGATCCTTCGAAAAATCGAGTTACGCTACCCCGAAGCACGCCAGTTGGCTGAACATGGTCGAGATCGAGATCGGCGTCCTGGGAAAGAAGACGAAACGCAGGGCGCTACAATCAAGTGGTTCTCCCTTGACGTTGCCCATCAAAAGATGTCGAAATCCCACCCGTCAACTCTTCTGTGACGAGGTACTAGTCCTAAAACAAGCGCGGTTTCCAAACCGCGTTTGTTTTCAGGGCTGGCCGCCCGAAGGGCGGTCGTTTTGGGGTGAAGCTGC
>JAFGRB010000068.1 GCA_016935365.1 Deltaproteobacteria bacterium | reverse complement strand
GGAACCAGAGCTGGATCGCCGGCCGCAACATCCGGGCCGCCGACGTGTTCTGCGGCGGGATCCAGGTGCCGGCGGAGTTCTGGTAGGTAGCTAGCGCCAGCAACTGCGAGCCTGGTTGCCCCAGCAGACCTCGACTCCGTCTTCGGCGCGTATCCCGCAGGTCATCGCGTTGCCCGCAAACACGCTCTCGAAGACCTCGCCTGCCGGCGGCGTGGACACGTCGTAGCTCTCGCTCCCCCAGCACTGGACCTCGCCGCTTCCGGCGAGCAAGCCGCAGGTGTGACTGCTGCCCGCGCACACGCTCGCGAAGGCTACTCCGGCCGGCGGCGTGGACTCGCCGTCTTCGTCGCTTCCCCAGCACTCGACCTCCCCGTCGTCGGCGCGCACCCCGCAGGTGTGAAAGCCGCGTGCGCTCAAGCTCGCGAAGGCCACCCCGGCCGGCGGCGTGTATGCACCGTAGTGGTCGTCTCCCCAGCACTCGATCTCCCCGTCGTCGGCCCGTATCCCGCAGGTGAGATAGCTGCCCGCGCTCAGGCTCGCGAAGGCCACCCCGACAGGCGGCGTGGCCTGGCCGTCGTCATCGAGCCCCCAGCACTCGACCTGCCCGTCGTCGGCGCGCACCCCGCAGCTGTGATAGCCACCCGCGATCACGCTCGCGAAGGCCACCCCGGCGGGCGGTCTGGACTGTCCCTCTCCGTTGTCTCCCCAGCACAGGCACTCTCCATCGCCGGCTCGTATCCCGCAGAAGTGATCGCCGCCGCCGCTCAGGCTCTCGAGGGCATCCGCCGGCGGTGAGGCCTCGCCGTGGGCGTTGGTGCCCCAGCACTCGACCTGCCCGTCGCTCGCGCGTATCCCGCAGGTGGCGCCGTTGCTCAGACCCAGGCTCGCGAAGGCCAGCCCGGCCGGCGGCGCGGCCTGGCCCTTGCCATCGTTTCCCCAGCACAGGATCTCCCCGCCGGCATCTATCCCGCAGCTGTGATCGCCGCCTGCGCCCAGGCTCACGAAGGCCACCCCGGCCGGCGGCGTGGACTGGCGGTAGCCGTTGCTTCCCCAGCACCGGATCTCCCCGTCGCCGGCCTGGATCCCGCAGGTGTGGGAATCGCCCGCGCTCAGGCTCGTAAAGACCACCCCGGCCGGCGGCGTGGCCTGGCCGTCGATGTCCCGCCCCCAGCACAGGGCCTCCCCGTCGTCGGCGCGTATCCCGCAGGTGTGGCTTCTGCCCGCGCTCAGGCTCTCGAAGACCCCGGCAGGCGGTGTGGTCGCGCCATAGAAGTCCGCACCCCAGCACTCGACTTGCCCGTCGTCGGCCCGGATCCCGCAGGTGTGCTGCCTGCCCGCGCTCAGGCTCTCGAAGGCCACCCCGGCAGGCGGTGTGACGAGTCCGTTGTCGTCCCATCCCCAGCACTGGGCCTGCCCGTCTTCGGCCCGCACCCCGCAGGTGTGGAACTCGCCCGCGCTCAGGCTCACGAAAGCCACGCCGGCAGGCGGTGTGGACTGGCCATAGCCATCCAGTCCCCAGCACTGGGCCTGCCCGTCGTCGGCGCGTATCCCGCAGGTGTGAGACACGCCCGCGCACAGAAACCTGTATACCACCCCGGCTGGCGGGGTGGCCTGACCGTGATCGTTCCGCCCCCAGCACTGGGCCAGCCCGTCGGCGGGCCGCAGCGTGCAGCTGTGATCCCCGCCCAGAGCCAGCGAGGCGGAGACGCAGGACGGGGCATTGGGGCCAATACTCCACGTCTCGTCCGGACAGGGTGCGCAGGCCCGATCACTCGAGCTCGTCGGCTCCTGGGTGACAAACTCGTCATCCGAGCAATCCTTCCACGCCGTGCAGACCGGGGCATTGGACGCCGTGCTGAAGGTGCCCGCCTCGCAAGCGCTGCACTCGCGATCGCTCGTCGGGCTGCCTTCCGCGGCCACGAACTCGCCGGGCTCGCAGACCGTCCATGGCATGCACGCACCGGCATCTTCATAGCGCCCCTCTCCGCAGACCTGGCTGCCTTCGCCGTCGCCGCAGGCGAGCACGAAGAGCCCCGAGAGAAGAACCGCAGAGCCGATCACGCGTCTCATGAGCCACTCCTTCCAGACATGCCGATGACTTCACGCTGGAATCCTGTGCTGGTGCGCACGCCCTTGTCAACGGGCTCCCTTCGTCCGGGAGGTGACTGGTATACTTCCAGCCGAAACGACGTGAAGCCGGGCCGAAGCCCGGCTTCACGCGCGAAGATGAAAGGGACTACTGCGCGTTCACGGTGACGTTCTGCGCCTGCAGACCCTTCTGTCCCTGTACGATCTCGAACTCGACGATGTCGTTCTCGTTGAGGCTCTTGAAGCCCTCCGTCTGGATCGCCGAGAAGTGGACGAACACGTCCTCCCCGTTCTCTTGCTCGATGAATCCGTAACCCTTCGCGTTGTTGAACCACTTTACTCTTCCTGATGCCATACTCTTCACTCCTCATTCTCGTCACCGCCGATGCTGAATCGCTTTCACGGTGACCCTGGTTGTGCGCCGTAACCACTACGGCTTCTCGTCTCCCATTTTTGCGCGTATTGTTCTCTACAAGACGGGCTTTCGTGGACGAGTTGTTTGAGATTGACACGGGCCGTCGTCGAAGTCAACACAATTCCGCAGGGGCGCGAGGGCTGAAAGGCGTCAGGCCGCCTCTCCCCGTCCTCTCCTCTCGCCACAGGCTGGCAGCTCGACCCGCCAGGCGGCTCCAAGGCCTGGCCAAGTCGCCTGAAAACACCTTCCTTTTCAAGGCGCTGCGTCGATGCCCGGCGCTTCTTGCCTGGCACGTTCATTGCGTCGACATGGGTCGAGATGGCCTTCCACCCGGAGGAGAGCATGCCAGCAGCCGACAGAGAGACAAGACGTCCCGCGATCCCGTCGTGGCTCTTGCTGGGGATCCCGATCCTCTGCATCTGCGTCCCGTGCGCTGCACAGGACGATTGGATCCTGCCAACCGTTCCGCCGGATCACCCGCGGGTCTACCTGCGCTCGTCCGACGTCGACGCGATCCGGGAGAAGATCCACCTGGACGGCTTTCGCGAAGACTATGAGATGCTCACCGAAGGCGGCAGCTCCTTCGGCCCCTGCCCGTACTCGGTCTGCTACGCCTTCCGCGCGCTGGTGGAGGAGAAGGGCACCGCGCCGCTGTGTCGCGAGGCCATCCGCATGGCCCTGGAAGATCTCGGCGCCACGGGCGATGACGACTACGAGAACCTGCGAAAGCTCGGCAACCCCATGCACTACGGCGCCCTGGTCTACGACTGGTGCTACGCCGAGATGACCGAAGACGACAGGCAGCAGTTCGTCTCCGAGTTCATCCGGATCGCCGGGCTCGATTGCTCCCCGATCGGCTACCCGGCCGACCCCTCCGACCCCGATGTCCACTCGGTGACCGGCCACGGCTCGGAGAGCTGGCTGCTCACCAGCCAGCTGCCCGTCGGCGTCGCCATCTTCGACGAGGATCCGCTGATGTACACGAGCGCCGCGGCCGTGTTCCTCACGCGCTTCGCCGAGGTCCGCGACTACTTCTACCCGGCTCACATGCACCACCAGGGCGACTCGTACATCACCTCGCGCTTCCAGAACGACCAGCTGGCCTCCTGGCTGTTTCGGCGCTTGGGCGCCGGTGACGTGCTCAGCGTCGAGCAACAGTTCGTCCCCTACCAGCTCATGTACAACCTGCGCCCGGATCTGCAGCAGATGCGAATGGGCGACACCTGGGACTCCGGCGGGCGCTCCCCGGACAAGAAACGACTGGTGATGCTGACCGGCTCCTACTACCGAGATCCGTACCTGCTCTACATGGCCGACAGCGGCATCTTCCTGGACTACTTCTACGACACCGGCATCCACAACAACGCGTACTTCGATCGCATCCTGCGTCTGATCTTCAAGCCCGTCGAGCCGGAGACCGAGCCGATCGATTCGCTGCCGCTGACCGCGTACTTCCCCGCGCCGATGTCCGAGATGGTCGCACGCAGCGGGTGGGAGCTCGGCCCGGAAAGCCGAGACGCCGTGGTCCGCATGCGCATCGGCCAGACCTTCTTCGGCACGCATCAGCGCAAGGACTTCGGGACCTGGCAGATCTACTTCCGCGGAGCGTTGGCCATCTCATCCGGCTTCTATGCCCACATGGGCTGCAACGAGCCCCACTTCAGAAACTACTACTCGCAGACCATCGCCCAGAACGGGCTCCTCATTCTCGATCCCGACGAGCAGATGATGCGCGACGGCGTGCCCGTCGCAAACGACGGCGGGCAGCACTGGGTCGGACCGAGCGGGGCGACCTTCGCCCGGAACCTCGACGAGCTGCTGAACGACGGCTTCGAGATGGGGATTGTCACCGCCCGGCAGTTCGGGCCCGATCCGATCTCGCCGGAGTACAGCTATTTATCCGGAGACATCACGGGTGCCTACTCCAGCGACAAAGCCGCCCTGGTGACCCGCTCCATGGCCGCCCTCTGGACCGGCGACGAGACCCGCCCCCTGATCCTGGTCGTCTACGACCGGGTCGTCGCCACCGAGCCGGGCTTCCGCAAAACGTGGCTCATGCACACCATCGACGAGCCGATCGTCGAGGGCAAGAAGATCACCGTCGCACGCAGCGACCCTAAGAACGGATACGACGGCAAGCTCGTGGCCGAGTGCCTGCTGCCGCAGAATGCGCAGATCGCGACGATCGGCGGCGAGGGCTATCGCTTCTGGATTGCGGATCCGCTGAATGCCAACGCGGGGACGAACTGGGACGACTGGGGCGAAAAGGACAGCCCGCAGCCGATCGACGAGATTGGCGACTGGCGAGTCGAGGTCAGCCCCGCCGTTGAGATCAGGAGCGATCGATTCCTGCACGTCATGTCCGTCATGGAGGGCGGGAGTGTCGATCGAGACCGCGCCGAGCTGATCCAGTCCGATGCGCTGATCGGCGCGAAGAAGCGCGGTCTACTGGTCATGTTTGGACGCGGCCGCTCCCGGCTGGAGAGCGCCTCCTTCGATCTGCTCGCCGAGAGCGCTTGCGAGGCGCTGATCTGCGACCTCCAGGCCGGCCGCTGGTGCGTCGATCGCGACGGCCAGAACGCGCACGCCGGCCGGGTGACGGGCGATGGGAGCTGCCTGCGATTCACGGCGCTTCCGGGCAGGTACTCCTTGAAGCGCCAGGCGAGCTGCAGCAGCGCAGGCCCGGACGACGAGAGCGGCTCCGGCGAAAGAGAAGAGGACGGCCCGGTCGGGCGGGAAGGCGGACGCGAAGACGCGGACGAGCCGAAGACGCAGTCCGAAGACGGCGATGCGGATGAGCTGCTGAATCCGGGCTGCTCCTGCGGCGCGGGCGGCTCAGCATCCGTGCACTCGGCCGTCCTTCTCGTCATCGCGCTCGGCTTGCTGGTCTCGAAACGGCGGGCAGCGCTCCCGCCGAGACCGACATCCCGCCCCTGAGCCCGGCTACTCCCTGTGACTCCGAAAAAGTGTCAAGTGTCGGGGTCTGACCCCCTTCACCGCCCGCCGGGCGATGGCCGGGAGCAGCGGCAGGGCCAGGCCGGGGCGGAGCAGGTCGCGCTTGGGCTGGATGCCGGTCATGATGCGGGCCCACTGGATCATGAAGTCCATGCCCCGCTCGTTGGACAGATCGGCGAAGGCGTCGAGCAGCAGCGGCAGCCTCGCCTGGAGCCGGCTCATCTGCCGAGCCCAGAAGAAGTCGCGGCCGAAGGCCGTCATCCAGCGGCGGTGGTAGCGCGCCAGGGAGCGGCGCCCCAGGTCCCCCTCGGCGAAGGCCTGCTCGAGCGTCCGCGCGGCGATGGACGCGCCCTCGATGGCGTACTGGATGCCCTCGCCGGTCAGGGGATCGATCTGCCCGGCCGCGTCGCCCACCGCGAGCAGGTGATCGCCGAAGCTGCGCGCGATCCCGCCCATGCGCAGCGGCGCGGCCCGCATGCGCTCGCCCTCGACCTGCGTGCCCAGGTCCCGGGTGATCCACGGGTTGGACTCGAGCAGGCGGTGGTGTACCCGGCGGAGGTCGCGGCTCGCGTAGCGCCCGCCGGGCACGATGAACACGCAGTAGTTCACGTCCCCGTCGGCCTCGCGCTGGATCCCGACGTAGCCGGGCAGGAGCTCCCTGGGGTAGTAGACCATCCCGTCGTAGGGGAAGCGGTGCGAGCCCGCCTTCAGGTAGGCCCGGCTGCAGACCGCCTGGGGCGCGGAGCGGATCAGGCCCAGCGCCCGCCCCAGCGGCGAGTTGGCCCCGTCCGCCGCGACCAGCACCCGCGTCCGGAAGCGGCTCTCGGGACCGGCACCGCGCGCCCGGGCCTGGATCCGCCACTCGCCCCGGCGCGGCTCGAACGAGGCGCCGATCACCCGCCGCTGCTCGCCGAGCTCGGCCCCGGCCGCGGCCGCGGCCCGGGCCATGGCCTCGTCCAAATGCACGCGCTTGACCGTGAGCACCAGCTGGGCGCCGTCGTGCGAGGCCGAGTCGCCCGCGTAGCGGACCCCGGCCGGGCTCACGAAGCCCCCGGAGGCGGTGTAGCGGGCCCGCTTCTCCCGGAGCAGCGCCTGCAGCACGCCCATGCGCTCCAGGTGGGGGTGGGCCATGCGGCAGACCGCGTCGCCGCAGATCTTGTCGCGCGGGAAGCGGTGCTTCTCGAGCAGCAGGACCCGCAGCCCACCTCGGGCCAGGTAGAAGGCGCAGGTGGACCCGGCCGGGCCGGCCCCCACCACGCACACGTCGTAGCGCATGCTCGTGTCGATCATCGATCCGTTCCTGGATAGAGCACGTCGATGGGCGTGTATATCCTGTCGCCCAGAGCGTTCGTCTGGCGTCCGCGTTTGACGGACGGGTTGTCGGCGAGGTAGGCATCGCTGTAGGTCCACACGAAGACGTTGTCGATCAGCATCCACTCGTCTCTGATGGTCGACCAGTCGTCGGTGGCGCCTCCGAAGAAGGCCTGGATGCGCGCGACGTCGATGCCGATGCTGGCGAGGTTCCGGAACCGGAGCCCCTCCTTCTGGCCGACGAGCTCTCCATTGACGAAGCCTTCCTGGAAGCCGTCGTTGAGCCCATCCGGCCCTTCCGTCGAAGTCGCCGTGGCCGTGTTCATGACCACCCGATAGGTGATGTCGTACCAGATGGCGGTCGAGACATCGAAGGTGTAGTCCCAGTACCAGGTCTCGCCATAGGTGCCGGGCATGTCCTGATGATAGGTATAGAACACGGGCGTGGGCCCTTGCTTGAACATCAGGGACCCCCCGAAGCCCTCCTCCCAGGACGGCGGCCCCGTGTCCTTGGGCCCGCCCTGGAATCCGGGCAGCTTCCCGCCCAGGACGGGCTCGAAGCCCGGCTTGAACATGATCGAATACGTCAGATAGCACTCCTCGTAGCTTCCCCCCAGGGGGGTTTGCCACTGGTAGCCGTTCGGCGCGCTGAAGGTGCCTTCGGGAAAGATCCACTCCATGCCCCTGGAAGCGCGGCCGCCGATGTCGTAGTCGACGATCTCCACGCCGTTGCCGGTATACACGCCGTCCGCCCAGGGGGGAGCGTTCCAGTCCGCTTCCCAGGCCGCCTTCGAGTACGGCCCCGGGTCTGTGTCTTCGAGATCCTGCTGGAAGATGATCTGGAAGGCGTCGAACGAGCCCGAGGCGACGCACGCGTCGGTCTCGCAGCGCTCGCCCGCTCCGCAGTGCTCCTTTTCGTCCTCTCTGTTTCCGCAGGAGTCGAACCAGAACACGTGGCCGTCATCGCAGGCAAACGAATCGTGGGGCAAGCAGCCCAGGTTGACCGGGTACCCGCTGATGTCCACCTCCACCAGGGAGTTCCACAGGCTGGGCGTGCTCGTCCCGTGGCCGACATAGCGGACCATGCGCGCCGTGGTCGGTCCGAGATCGAATCGCTGGTACTGGCCGGGCGCGTCGGGCAGGGTCTCCAGCCCGGTGGCCCACGGCGTCCAGGTGTCGCCGTCGAGCGAGCACTCCAGATCGAAGTACTTGATGCTGTTTCCGTAGGGCGCGAGCTGCACGTACTCGACGGGTGCGGCCTGCGACAGGGTGAAGGCGATCCACTCGCCGTCGCCGAGCGCAGACCAGCGGCTCTCGTCGGAGAAGTCTCGATCCAGCGTGTTGGCCGGGCCGTGGCCGTCGTGGGAGCTGGCCTGCACGGCGACGATCTCGACCCGCAGCGGATCGGTGTCAGCCGGCATGTCTCCGCCGTCGCCCGGCCCGCCGTCGCCCGAGCTGGCGTCGCGCGCGTCGCCGTCGTCCGAGCCGTCCAGATCCGTAGAATGCGTCGACGTGGAGCTGCAGCCCATCGAGCAGAATCCAAAGACGAAGCAGAGCAGACACAGGTATCGCATGCCGGGTCCTCCCCTCGTGACATTGCTATCATTCGACGTGCCGGCTCCCGAGTCAAATCCGCAGCCGGCCCGGCGGTTTTCACCGTGGCAAAGCCGGACCCGCCATACGGGGACAGGGCAGAAGCCGGATTGGCGATGTGGGGGGCTCGCTTGGTTAGATCGACCGAAGTTGCTATTATGTGTGCAAAATGCCCTTTGGCGTCGTGCTCATAGCACGCAAAACAGGAGATTTGACTTGCTTTGATTGCCTTTTTCGTGCAATATACCTCTTGAGGATGGGCATTATGCACGAAGAACATGAAGCAGCGAAGACTCTCGGTCGGCAGTCCGCGCGTCTGGTCACCGTGCTGCACGAGCAGGGCAGGACCTTGTTCACGCACGCCGATGTGCAGGGGATTACCGGCCTGGCGGCCAAGTCCGCCCGCAACCTGGTGGCGGGCCTCGTGAACCGAGGTCTGGCCACTCGGCTCAAGCCGGGGCTCTTCATCCTCGTTCCCTTCGAGCTCGGCCGGGAACGCGACTACCTCGGGAATCCCTACGTCGTCGCACGCGAGCTCGCTGATACATCTGACTACTACCTGTCGCACGCCTCCGCGATGGACCTGCATCAGATGGTCACACAGCCACAACTCGCGGTGTTTGTGACCTCGCCAAAGGCGATCCGCCCGCGCACGGTGCTCGGCACGGAGTTCCGCTTCGTGCGCTGCAAGGCCAAGGATCTGTTTGGAATCGCGGAGCACTGGGCCACAAAGACGGAGCGCGTTCGCGTGAGCGACCTCGAGCGCACGGTCATCGACGGGCTCAAGCAGCCCGAGCACTGTGGCGGCTTCACCGAGGTGGCCAAGGGATTCTGGATGCGGCGAGAGGCGATTTCCCCAGGCAAGTTAGCAGACTACGCCCTGCAAATCGACGTGGGCGCGGTCGTGCGTCGCCTCGGATTCCTGCTCGAGACTTTCGAGGTGCCGGCCGTCACCGAGGTCGAACGGCTGCGTGCGACTCTGACCTCGACCTACGCACTACTCGACCCACTGATGCCCGCCGAAGGATCCTATCAAGCCCGATGGCGGCTTCGCGTGAACGTCGCTCCCGATGAGCTTCACGCACTCGTAAGGACATGAACGATGATTCCACAACGCAGCCGCGAGATTGCGTATCTCCCAACGAAAGCTCCTCACCTTCCTACGCCCTTTGTCTTGCTTTGCGCAGTCGGCCGAGCCCACTTGCCGCCCGCGGGCCAGCGCTGCTAGGC
>JAFGRB010000067.1 GCA_016935365.1 Deltaproteobacteria bacterium | reverse complement strand
TCATATTGCGCCCCTGCGGGGCTTCGCTGTGCTCGATCTTGCCGAGGTGGATCTCCATTGACGGGCATTTCGCAGTATTACGGAAAAACGAGAGGAGCGTTTTTTCCATCGCCGGATGGCATCGTCTTCTGTGGATTTGAAGGCCGCGCTATGCTAGACAACGATCGGGAGGGCAGGGAGGCTCAAGAATGGACAAGCTGACCGAGGAGCTGCTCGAGCTGGTCAGGCTCGCGGCCTGTGATCTTCCCCCGGATGTCGAGCGGGCGCTTCAGCGCGCCCGGGACGCCGAGCAGGGACGGGCGCGATCGACGCTGGACTGGATGCTGAAGAACGTCGAGGAAGCCCGGGCGGGCTCGATCCCGATCTGCCAGGACACCGGCAGCCTGGTCTTCTACGTGGATCACGGCCGGGACATCCGGACCGCTGCGGTGCGGGCTGCGGCCAGTGAGGCCGCGGCCGAGGCCACCCGGCGCTCCTACCTGCGACCCAACGCAGTCCACCCGATAAGCGGGAAGAACTCGGGCGACAACACCGGCCTGGGTGCGCCCTACTTCCACTTCCACGAGCTCGACGGCGATCCGGGCGCGCTCCGGGTCCGGCTGCTGCTCAAGGGCGGAGGCAGCGAGAACTGCGGGGTGCAGTACTCGCTGCCGGACAGGGCTCTGGGTGCGGGTCGGGACCTGCGGGGCATCAAGCGCTGCCTGCTGGACGCCGCTTTCAAGGCCCAGGGCTTCGGCTGCGCGCCGGGCGTGCTGGGCGTCGGCGTGGGCGGCGACCGGATGACCTCCTACATGGAGTCCAAGGAGCAGCTCTTCCGTGAGCTGGACGACGAGAATCCGGATCCGGTGCTGGCCGAGATCGAATCCGAGCTGACGGGCAAGATCAACGAGCTCGGCATCGGGCCGATGGGCTTCTCGGGCCAGTGCACGGTCCTGGGAGTCAAGGTGGGTCTTCGCCACCGACTGCCGGCCTGCTTCTTCGTCTCGGTGTCATACAACTGCTGGGCCTTCCGGCGCAGGACCATGGTCCTGGAGGACGGCCGGGCGATCTACAGCTGAGACGGGAAGGGCGAGAGGAGGAACGGAGATGATCGAGCTCAATCTGCCAGTCGGCGAGGAGGCGATCCGGGCGCTCCACGTCGGCGACGAGGTCGGCATCTCGGGCGTGATGATCACCGCCCGGGACGCGGCCCACAAGTACATGGTCGAGCAGGAGGCGGACGAGATCGCCCCGTTGATCAAAGATGGCATGATCTACCACTGCGGCCCGATCGTGAAGAAGATCGAGGGCGAGTGGAAGTTCGTCGCGGCCGGGCCCACGACCTCGGCCCGCGAGGAGCCTTACGAAGCCGAGGTCATCGCCCGCTACGGCGTCCGCGGCGTGATCGGCAAGGGCGGCATGGGCGAGCGGACCCTGGCGGCCTGCAAGGAGCACGGGGCGGTCTACCTGCACGCCATCGGCGGGCTGGCGGTCATCCTGGCCAGGTCGGTCAAGAAGGTGCGCGCGGTGCACAAGCTGGAGGAGTTCGGGGCGCCCGAGGCCATGTGGGTGCTCGAGGTGGAGCGCTTTCCGGCCGTGGTGACCATGGACGCCCACGGCAAGAGCCTCCACGCCCAGGTCCTCGAGGCCTCGCGCGAACGGGCCGAGGAGCTGGCCAAGAGCCTGTGATCGAGCATGCGGGCAGTTCTGCCCGACGGGAGGTTCGAGATGAGACGCTTCAGCGCGGTCGCGGGGCTGCTCGCATGCGCATGGCTGCTCGGAGCTTGCGGCGGCGGAGGCGAAAACGGGGGCGATGACAACACCGAAGCGCTGGCCTACATGGCCATGAGCGAGGGCAAGGTCTGGCTCTACGACGTCGATCTCGGCACGGTCATCCTCGACGGGCAGGTCGAGGTCGTGGGCAAGGACCTCGAGTACCGGGACGGCGTCGAGGCCTACGAGGTGGAGACCCGCCAGAACATGCTGTTGATCGCCACCCGCTGGTACGAGATCCGCCCGGGCGGGATGTTCCTGCTGGGCGAGCTGGTCACCGAGCAGACCCAGGAGGTGCGGCGGACCTTCATCGAGCCGGTCGAGGTGCTCAGACACCCGCTCGAGCGGGAGGACGGCTACCTGGTGCAGAGCTGGACGTCGAGCTCGGCCATGGAGGAGGGCGGCGAGGAGCGGCACCGCTTCGACGTCCAGGGCAAGGAGCCGCTGAGCGTGCCGGCCGGCGACTTCGAGTGCATCCACCTGTTGCACACGCGGACCGACAAGGACAGCGCGGTCCACGGGTACGACGAGTTCTTCGTGCCCCAGACGGGATTCGCCGCCTTCGAGTACCCCCAGGATACGCTCTGGTCGCTGCGCCCCGACTCCTGAGCTGATCGTGCTCGTATTTGACAGCTCCAGCTGTCGGTTCTAGACTGGAGCACGATCAGAGCGGCTTGGAGGGTGTGCGATGAAATCACTCGTGTCCGCGTGGGCGCGTTGGCTGGCTATCGCCTCGCTGGCGCTCGCCGCCGGCGGCTGCCCGAAGCAGGTCAAGAAGACCGAAGCGCCCCAGGCCTATGTCGAGCCCGAGCTGGAGTTTGGCGGCATCTCTTTCGAGAACCAGTCCTTCGGCGGCATGGAGGTGGTCTTCACGTTCGAGCTCATCTCGAAGGACGAGCGCAGCGCCGCGGTCAAGGCGTGCAGCCACAAGCTCGAGCTGGAGGAGCACGAGACGGTCGAGGGCGCGGCCGAGGTCTCCGGTTCGCTGGGCAAGGATGTCCGCCTGCCGATCGTCTCGCGGATCGCGATCCCCTGGCCGGCCGAGGCGAGCCAGGTGCAGCCTTTCCTGGCCAGGAAGCGGATGCCCTACAAGCTCGTACTGAGCTGCGAGATCGACGCCCCCGGCGGTCCGCAGAAGGTGTCCAACTCGGACAGCGGCTCCATCCCGCTGCCCAATCTGCCCGAGGTGGACGTCCTGCAGGCCAATGCCGAGCGCTTCGGCGGCGGAGAGGAGGCCCGGGTCAACTTCGAGCTGGGCATGGTCAACTCCAACCCGTTCAATATCCACATCGAGAAGATCGTCTACAAGGTCTACCTGGAGGACAAGGCGGTCACCCAGGGCGAGCTGGTGCTGGCAGAGGTGATCGAGCCCTCCAACGAGGTCTCCTACGACGTGGCCACGCCCATCTTCTCCACGGTCTCGGACAAGGAGATCCTCCAGATGCTCTCGAAGCCCAACATCGAGTACCGCCTGGAGGGCGCGGTCCACCTGAGTGGCTTCGAGCTGCCGCTCGACGCCAGCGGCACGATCTCCTTCCCGGAGCGCTAGTCCGTCATCCGCCCGCCTTCCGCTCCAGCCAGTAGCTCTCCAGGGCCTGCTCGATGGTCGGATCCCGGCCGCCCAGCGCCTCGAGCTTCCACCACAGATAGGCGACGATGACCTCCACCTGGGCGGCGTCGAAGAGGGCGAAGGCTTCCCGGGCCCGCTCGCCCATGGTGCCGCCGCCCCAGATCTCGGCTATCTTCTCGCTTGCTCCCAGGGGGGTCACCGAGCTACAGAGGCGCACGGACGGATCGGAGGTCATCAGCTCGCCGCGCAGATCGGCGATCAAGTAGGCGGGCAGATAGAACCGCAAGGCCCCGGGCGAGAAGAACGACAGGGCGCTTGCCCACCCGCCCGGCGCCTGATCGAGGAAGGCGGACTCCAGCGCTCGCCAGTCGTCCTTGCCGCGGAACACCTCCACGAGAGCCGCCGGCTCATCACCGTAGGTGCTGTCGGTGAGCTCGCCGTCTCCCGGGTAGGCCACGTCCGCGAAGGCACGCTCTATCCTGTCGATGAGCTCGTCCAAGTCGACTCCCGAGAGAGCTAATCTTCCCGGTACACGGTTTCGGGGCTAGGCAGGCTGTGCTCGTCCAGCGCCGCGCACAGGATGCCGATCGCCCGGAAGTGGTGCACGGTGCGGGTCTGCAGGCCGACGAGGACCTGGCCGTCCGGGCAGGCGAGCTCGAAGGGCCGTCCACCGCTGCCGCCGATGAGCCCGCTGGCAGCGCGCGGGCCGAGCTCGAGCTGCCAGCCGCCGTCCTCTCCGCGAACGGCGCGCCCCGGAGCGCATAGCAGGCCGACCGCGTCGACCAGGGCGGCCGAGCGACCGTGGAGGCCGACCGGCAAACGGCCCGGCTCGCAAGCCAGCTGCTCGATAGGCGCTGTCGTGATGTGACCCAGCCAGGGGCCCAGAAGCGGTGAGAGCGCGAGGCGCTCCGGCTGCGGGTAGGAAAGGCCCTCCGGCAGCACGCTCCGGCACTCCGGCCTCAGGCTCTCGAGCAGCGGCGTGGCGCCGGTCGGCACCTGCTGGCCGTGGAGCCGGACCAGGACCTGACCGGGGCTGCAGCGCCAGTCCAGCCGCCCGCCGCCCGCCCCGCCGACCATGCGCGAGGGCTTGACCTCGATCGCGTAGGCGAGCAGCGCGGCCACGGCCCCGGGCGCCGGGTCGGGCACCCAATCGACCGGCGGCCGGTCCGGGTTGACCAGCCAGCGCCACCATAACGGCGCCTCGCGCTGCCGCGAGACGAAGGCCTGGGGTGGGCTCTGCGCGTCTCGGCTCACGTCCACGGCCAGAAAGCGCCGGTCCCAGATCCAGGTCGGGTGGCGCCCGGCGAGCTCTCTCGCCGAGCGCTGCTCGGCTGCGCTCTGAAGCCCGTTGAGATCGAGCAGAACGAGCTCGCGCCCGTCACCCCGGCCCGGCCGGCTGCGGATCGAGAGCCCGGCCTGGTGGGCGATCGGCGCGTCCAGGTAGTAGTTGAACTCCAGCCGGCGCCGGAAGATGGACCCGTGGGCGCGGTAGCGGGTGGCCTCGCGCCCGAACAGGTTGCCGAGATCGCGCGCCCAGGTGTTCTCGGCGAACTGGTCGTCGTAGTGGTGCACGTAGGCGGCTGTGCCGGACCGGAAGCCCCAGCCGAGCTGCAAATAGGCGAAGCGGAACTGCAGGCAGGCTGCGGTGCCGAGAGCGAGCAGCACGACGATCCGCCCGGCCAGCGCGAGCCGCGGCCGATCGGACAGCCGCGCACCGAGCGCGCCCAGGTGGCGCAGGAGCCGCGCGATCTCCAGCGCGCCGGCGACCGCGAAGGCCGGACCCAGGTAGTAGGTCCAGTAGCAGTGGATCTTGCCCGCCTGCTGGAAGACCGACGAGTGGACGAGCTGGGTGGCGAAGAAGAGGGCCGGCAGGACGTCGAGCCGCTCCAGGCGGCGGCGAAGGAGCCGCACCGCAGCCGAGACCAGCCAGGCCGCGCCCAGGCCGTAGAGCAGCAGACCGTGCAGATCGGCCTCGCGCTCGAGCAGCACGCCCAGGTAGCCGCCCTGGGAGGCCGAGCGCCAGAAGAAGGAGTGGATCATGGGCCCCAGCCCACCGCGCACGTGCGCGATCCAGGCGAAGAAGCCGACGAAGTTGGCCAGCACCACGGCCGAGAAGATCGCCGCCCAGCTGTACTCGGGCCGCCAGCGCAGCCAGCCCGGACGGCGGATCGCGCCCCGGAGCAGCACGAAGAGCATCAGGAAGAAGGCCAGGTAGTAGGCGGGCCAGTCGAACTGGACGGCCAGGGAGATGGCGACCATGCCGCTGATCAGGTGCCGCAGACGGTTGCGCTCGAGGTAGCGCAGCGTCGCGTCGATGCAGACCAGCAGCCAGAAGATGCAGCCCTGCTCGTGATCGATCATGGTGGCGAAGATCAAGTGCAGAGGCGTCGCAGCATACAGGCCGATGCCGATCAAGGCCGCTGCCCGGCCTGCCAGGCGTCGCAAGATCACGAAGAGCATCACCAGGCTCAGGAAGCTGTACGCGGCCGTGACCGAGCGGCCCACCCACTCGCCGTCGCCGAAGAGCCGATGGCCGGCGATCAGGTGGAAGTGGATCATCATCGGGTGATCGGTGTAGTACTCGCCCGGGCCCGGCTCGGATAGGCCGGTGTAGTAGGGGGTCTGGACCGCGATCCCGTGCCGGACCGAGTTGCGGGCCGCCTGGAAGAAACCCGCACCGTTGAAGCCCGCGTGTCCCCACTGCCAGAAGTTGGCCACTGTGTGGAAGCAGCCCAGGAAGTAGGCTGCGAAGACCAGCCCGACCGCAGTGCGGTAGAGCCAGCCGAGGTGCCGCTCGGCGAGCATGACTTGAAAGTGCCACAACCGCTGTCCTGCTCCAAGGAAAACGCACGGACCGGAATCCGGACAGAGCAAGGCGGCACAGAGTTCTCCAAGTCCTCGATTCTTCATAGACCAGCTTCATGGCGTGAACATTGCATCGCCGATTGCCGTTGACTCCGGGTCGGCCAGAGCCATAGCTTGGGAGGCGGCATGGACGAACTGTCGGCAAACGGCGAACAGCAGGAGATCCGCACGCTGCTCGGTCGGGTTCTTTCCAAGCTCGAGGAGCACGACCAGCGCTTCGATTCCGTGGACCAGCGGATCGATTCCGTGGACCAGCGGATCGATTCCGTGGACCAGCGGATCGATTCCGTGGACCAGCGGATCGATTCTGTGGACCAGCGGATCGACGAGATCCACCTGGACCTGACCCGCATCGAGAATGAACACGGAGCCAGGCTCGAAGCTCTCTTTGACGGCCAGCTTCTACTGATTCAGCGGATGGACCGCCAGGACGAGCGATTGGAAAAGCTGGAAGCGGGCCAACTGCAGCTCGAGGCAGGCCAGGCCCAGATCCAGCGAGATGTGGATACCATCCGCATATCCGTGGGGCAGTTGCAGGCCATCGCTTCGAACCACGAAGAGCGCCTTCCGAGAAGTGGGCCGTAGCCGAGTCGCTGAGAGATCACTCGTCGATCCAGCCTCCGTCGAACGCCACGGCGGCCTGCTGGCGGTCGAGGGACTCGACCTGGAGGACGAGCTCGATGCGCTGGCCGGCGAGCTCGGCCGTGTCCAGGCGCCGGGTGCGGATCTCGCCGTCCGTCGAGGCGGGGACCTCGAAGCGGTCGAGGAGTCGATCGCCGGCCGACACGCTCACGCTCGCGTGGCCGCGCAGACCGTCGGGCACGCAATGGAGGAGTTGGAAGGCCCGGCCGGCGCGGAGCTTCGGGATGCGGACGGTGCGGCGGCGGCCGCGGCGGCCGGTGGGGATCAGGAGAAGGTCGCGCCTCTGGCCGCGGACGTGCAGGCCTTCGGGCAGACCCAGGCCGACCATGCCGGAGAAGACCGTATTGTCGTGGTGGGAGCACTCCCAGCTCATGTGCTCCCAGGCCATGAAGTCGCAGGGGATGCCTGCCAGGTCGACCTCGGCTCTGCGCAGCGTCTGGACGCTCGCCAGGCGGAAGGGCTGAAGCGAGGCGATGACGTCGCGGGCCAGGCCGACCAGGAACAACAAAGCCAGCAGCGCGGCGCTGGCCGCGAGCGCTCGGCCCGGCTGACCAAGGCGCAGGCGCTTGCCGAGTGCGAACAGGCCGCGCACGGCGGACTCGAGTGCAGGGGCGGCGAGCAGGACCAGGCAGAGCGCCCAGGCGGGGCTCGGTGCGCCGGGCTTCAGCAAGGCCTTGTCAAGGGTGGTGAGCAGGGCGAGCAGGATGGCCACGGCGCTCGCGGCCCGGGTCCTCGGGCCGATGGCGAGTGCCAGGCCAACGGGCGCGGCGAGTAGCAGGGGCCACAGGGAGCGGGCCGGGCCCACGTCGACGAGGGCCTGGCCGAGCGAGCCGAGCGAAGCCGGCTGACCCAGGCCCCGGCCCACGACCAGCACGAGCGTGCAGTCGAGCAGGCCCGCGCCGGAGAGCAGGTCGGCCACCATGGCCGCGCCCAGGCAGGCGGCGCAGACGATGGCGACCCGGAGCGCCGTGCGCCGGTCGCTCCAGAGCGCGAGCCAGAGCACCGCGGCCGAGGCCGGTCCGGGCATGCCGGCCGTCCAGTCGCAGAGCGCGGCCAGCACGGCGGCCGCATGCCAGCGCTCGAGCAGGGCCGAGTCCAGGGCTGCGAAGCCGAGTGCGGCGGAGGTGAGCAAGAGGCCGGACCCCAGCAGGTCGACCCGCAGTGCCGGCATGGCGAACGCGCACAGCACGAGAGCGGCTGCCAGCCCGGGAAGCGCGAGCCTGCGACCGAGCCGGGCGGCGAAGAAGGCGGCGCAGGCCGTACAGACCAGGGCGTAGGCCACCCCGCCCGGCACGCCGAGCAGGCCCGGATCGCCCAGTCGCCTGGAGGCCGGCCAGCCGGCGAGCAGGGTGCCGGCCAGCCAGGCCGGCGCCAGCAGTGCCGCGATCCAGGCCTCGGGCGCCTCGCGCCAGGCAACGAGCAGCCTGCTGGAGAGGCGGACAAGCAGGCGGCCGGCCGAGTCCAGGCTCTCCGCCAGGGCGGGCAGCAGCAAGGCCATGGCCGGCCAGTGGAAGCGATCGCCCTCGTAGCGGTAGAAGGCGAAGACCGTCAGGCTGGCCGTGAGGCCGAGCAGGGCCGATGCCGTGTACCAGGGTCGCCGGCGGGCCAGGAGCACGAGGCCCGGCAGGGCCAGCGCCAGGAGGACGTAGCGGTGGTACAGGCCCCAGTGGCCGCTCCAGATCCGCTCCAGGCCCTCCAGCCAGGGTGTGGTGAAGAGCTCGGTGTGGGTCACGACCGTGGGCTTGCCGGCCACGACACTCAGCACCCGGTGGTAGCCCGTCCACCAGGGCCGGCCGAACATCCAGGTGTTGACCGCGCCCCAGGCCAGGCCCACGGCGAGCAGGGCTGCCCCGGCGCGCAGCAGGCCGCGCCAGGCGCGCTGCTCGCAGACGAGCAGCAGCAGGCTGGGCGCCAGGATGAGGCAGGTGGGCTTGATGACCAGGCACAGCCCGTAAAGCGCGCCCGCCGGCACCCCGCGGCGACTGTGTAAGCAGAGCAGGGCGCCGAGCCAGAGCGCGAGCAAGAGCACGTCCACGTGATAGTCGTAGGCGTACTCGCGGATCGAGGTCAGAAAGACGAAGACGACCACCGCGACAAGGCTCGCCCAGGGGGCCTGGGTGGACTGGCCCCGCAGGCGCATCCAGGCCATGCCCGCGCCGGCGGCCGCGGCCAGGGCGAGCAGGTTGAACAGCAGCGTGCCCCAGAGCCCGAAGGCGTAGAACAGGGGTGTCGAGAGCAGGGGCAATAGAAATGGGTGCTTGGGCCAGTGCTCGCCGTTGCGCCCCAGGGAGACGTTGGACCAGCCGCTGTCCAGGTTGCGGTTCCAGCCGAGTTCGCCCGTGTACCAGGAGTCGGCAAAGCCCCGCTGGTCGAGGGAGCGGCGCTCGACGAGGGTCGTGTTGACGTTGACGTAGAAGCGACCGTCGCGCTTGATCCAGGTGTGCTGCATGGTCCAGGCACAGCATTCGGCCAGGCAGGCGATCAGCAGCAGCAGGGCCGCGAGCAGCGCCTCGCGGCCGGGGGTCCAGCCGGCGGATGACGGCAGCGGTGCGCTGCGCGCGGGGCTCATGCGGGCGGTGATCGACTTGAGGATCGTTGCGATTGCCACGCGGTCGCTCGCTTTGACTCGTGTGGCCACCCTAGGGAATTCGCCCGCCAGCAGCAAGGTTTTTCTGGCTCCGGTGCAAAGATCCATGCTAGAGCTCGAGCATGCCCGAACGCGTCGAGCTGTCGGTCGTCATCCCCGCATACAATGAGCAGCAGCGGATCGGACAGAGCCTGGATCGCTTGCGCGCCTACTGCGACCGGGAGCATCCCCAATACGAGGTGCTCGTGGTGGACGACGGCAGCTCGGACCGGACGGCCGAGCTGGTCGCCGAACGCTGTGCAGGCTGGCCGGCTCTGGAGCTTCTGCGGATGGAGCGCAATCGCGGCAAGGGCGCGGCCACGCGTCGCGGGGTGTTGCGCACCCGCGGCGAATGGGTGCTGTGCTCGGACGCCGACCTGTCGACCCCGATCGAGTACCTCGCGCCGCTGCTCGCGGCGGGCGAGCAGAACGAGGTGGTCATCGGCTCGCGCGCGGTGGCCGGAGCGCAGATCACCCGCCGGCAGCCCGTCTACCGAGTGCTCATGGGGCGGGTGTTCAACTGGGTCGTGCGCGCGCTGACTGCGCCTGGCCTGCAGGATACCCAGTGCGGCTTCAAGCTCTTTCGCCGCGACGCGGCCCGAGCGATCTTCAGCCGGACCGCGATCGACGGCTTCGCCTTCGACGTCGAAGCGCTGTTCATCGCCCACCGGCTGGGCTACCGCATCGCCGAGGTTCCGGTCGCCTGGCACAACGACGAGCGGTCCAAGGTGCGGCTGATCCGAGATCCGGCCAGGATGTTCCTGGACGTGATCGCGGTGCGCTGGCACCACCGCGACCTGGGCTAGCCAGCCGTGGAAGCGTCTCGATCCCAGGCGCACGCCGCCGGGCGCGGGTACTGGATCGCGCTGGGCCTGCTCCTGCTCGCCGCTTTGGCCATCCGGCTGGTCTTCATCCGAACCACTCGCCTGGCGGGAGACGAGGCCATGTTCTACGGCGAGGCCGAGGCCATCGTGTCCGACGGGTGGTTCCCGGTCATGTGCGCCAACGTGAGCGGCGGTGCGGCCCGTTTGCCGGGCGGGACCTTCAGCTTCCTGATGGCCTTGCCGCTGCTCGCGGTCAACTCGCCGCTGGCGATCATGGTCTGGGTGGTGCTGATCAACCTGCTGGCCTACGGCCTGTGGATCGCCGTGCTGCGGCGCTGGGCCGGGCCGGTCGCGGCGCTGCTCTTTGCCGGCTTGTTGCTCTTCAATCCCTGGAGCCTGTTCTACTCGGACCGGATCTGGAACCCGGACGTGGTCATCCTCTTCAGCGGGGCCGTGCTGTGGGCCTTCTCCCGCTGCCTGGACCGGCCGCGATCTCGGCACGCCTTCTGGGTCGCGTTCTGCAGCCTGGTCGTGGTCCAGTTCCACATCTCCGGTGTCCTGCTCGTCCTGGCTGCGGTCTGCCTGTGGCTCGTGCTGCGTCCCAGGCTGAGCTGGAAGGCCGTCGGCGCGGGCGCCGGGGCCGCGGCCGTGCTCTACGTGCCATACCTGGTCCATGAGATCCAGACCGGCTTCCGGAACAGCCAGGCGCTGCTGTCCGTGCCACCCGATCCGAGCTTCTCCTGGGCCCACTTCTACCGCCCGGCGCTCAACATGGTCCTCATGCCGGCCGGCGAGCTGGGCTACCTGGTCGACAAGGGGTACTGGTTTCCATACTCCGAGTGGAAGTTCTACGCGCAGGCCGGTGGCCTGGCCCGGACGCACGAGCTGCTCGGAGGCGGGCTGTCCGGCGCGCTGCTAATGGGGGTCAGCGCGTGTGCGGTGCTGATCGTGCTCGCGGCCTGGGGCCTCTGGGCCGCGGACTGGATACGCAACCGGCACGAGGCCTGGACCTGGTTGAAGCGCGATCCGCTCAGGCCCGCCTTCCTGCTGGGCCTGCTGCTGCCGACCGCGCTGATGCTGGCCGGCCGCAAGGGCTTTCATCCGCACTACAGCTACCTCTTCTATCCGCTGGCCTTCGTGCCGCTCGTGCAACTGCTCGCACGCCTCGCCCGCGGGCGCGGGCTGTGGGTGGTCGGCGGATGGGTCGCGCTCGCAGCCGTGGCTGGCTCGCTGTCGGCCGCATGCATCTACCTGGCCCACGAGCGGCCGATCAGCTTTCCGGAGCAGCGCCGGCTCATGGAGCTCGTCTACGAGATCGCCGGCGACGATCCCTTCAGCCTGGAGATCCGGCTCGGGCGCTCGCGCTTCTGCGGTTCATCCTTCGACGAGCTGGCCCGACATTACTTCAAGAAGCCATTTCAAATGCGGCCTCGGGCAGATCTGCGCTTCGTCTGGCTGGAGAGCGAGCGGGGCCTGCGCGCGCTCGGCAGGCCGTGGCGTGGCCGGCCGATCACAGACCATCGAGTCCTGGACGCGACCGTGCTGCTGGTGATCCGATGAGCGGCGAGCCTGCCAGTCCGTGGAGCGTGCGGGCCGCCTGGGTGCTGGTGGCGGGCTGCTGGCTTTACCTGTTCACCTGGAACGTCCGGCTCAACAACCCCAATGAGCGCACGCGCGCGCTGCAGGCCCGAGCCATTCTCGAGAACGGCGAGCTCAGGATCGGCGAGCGCTTCCGCGATGCTGCGGGTCGCTTGCGGGTGCGGGACCTCTACGGGCGCGTCCACGGCGGGATCTTCGTCAACGACGTGGCGCTGGTGTGCCGGACACCCGGCCCGGACTGCGAGGGGGATCTCTACCCGGCCAAGGCGCCCGGCACGGCCCTGCTGGGTCTGCCGGTGCTGGCGGCCGCGTATCTGTGCGGGGCGGTCGAGCCCGGTCCGGCCGGGGAGATGGATGCGGTCTGGTGGCTGCGCTACGGCGGTGTGGCGCTGCCGGTCTTCTTGTGCCTGCTCCTGCTGTCGAGGTTGCTCGGGGCCTGCGGTCTGGCACCGGACGAGCGCACGCGGGTCGTGCTGGCCTGCGCGCTGGGCACGAGCGTGTTCCCCTACGCGATCATGTTCGTGGGTCACGCGCTGGCGGGCGCTGCGCTGCTGGCCGGCACGGGCTTGCTGGTCGAGGCCCGCAGGTCTCGGCGCCAGGCGCTGAGCTGGTCCCTGGCCGCCGGTGCAGTGAGCGCCTATGCGGTCCTGCTCGAGTATCACGCGGTCGTGGGCCTGCTGGTCATCGGGACCTGGGCCGTGGTCTCGCCCGCGCGCCGCCGCCTGGTGCCCGGCTTCGCGGCCGGAGGGATGCTGATCGGCGCGCTGTTCTGCTGGCTACACGCGTCCATGTTCGGACACCCCTTGCGGACCGGCCACTTCTTCCTGGTCTCGTCACACAACGTGATCTCGCAGTCGACAGGCTTTCTGGGTCTGAGCCATCCCCATGCGGGAGCGCTGGGAGAGCTCGTCTTCGGCACTTACATGGGTCTGGGGCCCATCATGCCGTGGCTGCTGCTCGGCTTTCTGGCCGGGGCACCGGTGCTGGGCCGGCGGATGGGCAAGCTTCCGCTCGGGGCGGGCCTGACACTGGTGGCCATCGTCGTCGTCTATGTGCTGCTCGTGAGCAGCATGGACAAGTGGCGCATGATGAACGGTTGGTCCATCGGCCCGCGCTACCTGGTGCCGGCCGTGCTGCCGATGGCCTTCGTGGCCGGGATCGGCTGGCAGTGGCTCCGGCGCTTCAACGCCTGGCTTGGCGCGGTGCTGTCCGGTCTGGCCGCGGCCTCGCTGGTCATCCTGGCCGCTTTGACAGCCGTCTTCCCCCAGCCGCCAGAGTGGGTCGCGAATCCCTTCGCCGAGCTGGCCGTGCCCCTGCTGACCGAGGGATACGGGGTGCGCAACGCGGGGGCTTGGCTGGGGCTGGGGCCCTTCGGCCTGCTGCCCTTTGGCCTGATGATCGCATCGGCCTTCGGCTGGCTGTGCTGGCCGCCGGGCAGGGCGCGACCGGGCCGGCGCTGGGCCCTGTTCGCACTGTCGCTGGCCGTGGCGCTGGCCTGGACGTTGGCGCTGGGCTGCTTCCAGCCCAGCGAGGAGCAGGCCCGATCGAGCGGGCAGGCCTTCGTGCGCTCCATGTCGGAGGGGCAGGGCGGCGGGCGCTGAATGGAACGTCTTCGGTTGGATCGCGGCCGGGCGGCATGCTAGCATCGGCGCGATGTCGGGTCACGGCTTCATGCTCGGGCTGATCGCGCTTGCGATGCTCGGCTGCCCTGCAGCGCGGGCAGACGAGTACAACTACCGCAACGTGCTGGTCGGGGAGCGGGCCGTGGGCATGGGCGGGGCGGCCACCGCGGTGGCCGACGACGCGGCGGCTGCCTACTACAACCCGGCCGGTCTGGTCCAGAACAGCAGCACCACGCTCTCGCTCTCGGCCACGCTGCTGCAGCTGCGCAACCAGACCATCGGCAACTTCCTGTCCGAGGACGGCGTGAGCCAGATCTCGGCCGCCATCATCGCCGCCTCGTCGGTCTATGCGACCGACCTGCTGGAGGGCCGCTTCGCCTTCAGCATCCTGGTGCCGGACTCCTACGACTTCGAGATGAACGAGCAGATCGTGCTCGACCTGCCCATGCCGGACGACTCGCGCCTGGTCAAGGCCCACCTGATCCGCAGGAAGCGTTACGAGACCTACGTTCTCGGTCCGAGCATGGCCTGGTCGCTGGGATCGGGCTGGTCGCTCGGATTCAGCCTGTTCGTATTCTACCGGAACTTCGACTACTACCAGGACGACACCTACCTCTACAGCACGGGCGCGATGACCCAGATCATCGACAACGACTCGGGCAGCAGCATCGGCATGCAGGGCCACGCAGGCGTGCTGTATCAGCCGCTGGACTGCCTGCGGATCGGCTTGCTCGGCAGCGTCGGCGGCGCTTTTTCCGACACGGGCAAGGGCAGGCGTCTGCGGATCGAATCATCGGGAGACGATCCGGAGTCATTCACCCGCGTGGTGACCGGCGGGGAGTTCGGGGGGGAAGGAGAGGACAAGGTCGAGTCCAAGGCGCCCATCAGCTTCTCGCTGGGCATCGCCTGGCAGATCGATCCCGACTGGCTGGTCAGCCTGGATGGCAGCTTCTACTTGCCGCTGTCGTACGACCGGCTCGGCAGGCAGATCGACAAGCGCTTCACCTGGAACATCGCGGCCGGGGCGGAGGTCCGGCTCTGGGATGCATGGCCCTTGCGGTTCGGGTTCTTCACCAATCTCTCCTCCGCACCGCCGATCGACGAGGAAGCGATCGCGACCGTGGACCCGGCTACCTACACGCTGGACGAGTTGCCGCCCGACAAGGTGGACTACTATGGCCTGTCGGTGTCCTTTGGCCAGATCGGGCGCAACTCCACCTGGGACGTGGCCTTGCAGGCCATGCTGGGCTCGGGCGAGCGCGTCGAGGTCCTCGAGACCGGTGCGGCCGTCCACCCGGTCGTCGACTTCTCGATCGGCGTGACGATCTCGGGCTCGTATATCCTCTATAATGGAGAGGAGGAGAAGGAGGCCGCGGCGGAGCGTCCCCGGCTCGCCGGAGCGGAGGGCGTGGATGAGAAAGAGCGCACGGATTGATGCCTGCGTTTGGGTGAGCGTGTTGCTCCTCGCCTCGCTCGTCTATCTTTGTCCGTGGAAGGCCTCGGCGGGCGTGACGATCTCGAGCCCTCACCCGACCCGCGAGGTCGAGCTCGGCGGCAAGCTGCAAGCGGCCCATTGGCTCAAGCCAGGCGAGATGATGACGCTCGAGGTGCTCGGACCGACCCACCTGGGCCTGCGGATACGCGAGATCCTGGAAGCGGGCCGGCAACCGGTTCCCGTCGATCTGACCGTGGTTCGAGACGATACCCAGCAGGGAACCGTGCGCTTTCGGGTGAACCCATCTGACGAGCGCGGCCTGAGCGCGGAGGTCCTGATCCGGATCGATGTGCCCAAGGGGGTGCACGGCTATCGTTTGCTCGTCTTCGGGCCCCCGCAGGGCGTGGTCCTGCTGGCCTTCACCGGCGTCTTGGATGACAGCTCGGCCCTCATCGCCACACCTGGCGGGGCCGACATCGGGCACACGCACGTACCGCGTGCCCCCGTGCCCCCGAAGGTGCAACCAGCGCCCAAGCGGACCGAACTGAAGCCGCCCGAGCCGGACATCATGGCCTCCGTGCCCGCCCAGCGACCCGATGGTTTCGCACCGCGGACGACGCGGATCCACTACGAGCCCGAGCCCGAAGCACCGGTACACTGGTCGATGGGCCCGGGAACCAGGATCTCGTCTGCGGTCGCCGGCGCGCTGCTGCTGGGCGCTTCGTCCGTGGCGATCTCGGGGGCGGTCCAGGAGCGCCAGGCCAGAGACGAGGCGGTCCAGATCGAGGCCGGCAGGCTGCTGGACCGGGCGGACCACTCCTACCGGGTGGCGGGCGTCATGTTCGGGATCGCTGGGGCGGCCGTGCTGACGGCGGTGCTCTTCGCGGTGCTCGAGCAGCCGGCTACGGCTGGCGACGCCTGGGCATGGAGATTCTGAGCTCAGTCCTTGAATCGTCTGCTCATCAGGAAGGAGAGCGCCTCGGCTGCGCAGTGGCGGCAGTAACCGAAGCGCTCGACGAGCGAGTCGTTCATCTGTCTGGCCATCTGCTCGTCGCGGGCGTCGAGATCCTCCTTGTCCAGCCAGGCCAGGTACTGGGTGAAGTTGCGGCGAATGAGCGTCTCCCGTTTCTCGACGAAGTCGTCCTTGAGCCGATCGTAGATCCGCGGGAAGACCTTGGCGTAGTCGGGTTTGCCGACCGGGGCTCCGGCCTTGCCGGCCTCCAGGGCAAAGGCGCCGATCTGGGAGATCAGCTGCTTGCGAAACGCAGCCTCGTCCTCGTCGTCCGGCTTGACCACGGACTCGACTTCCTTCATCAGCTTCTCGTCGGCCGGAATGGACTTCCGCGTGACCGGATCGAGCAGTGACTCCTTCTTCAGGTAAGCATTGACGTGCGAGATGTATCGATCGAGGAGATTCCGGTACGAGGACTCCGCCACCAGGCCCATCGCCTCGGCGGCCTCCTCCTCCAAGATGTCGAGGTAGTGCTCCTCGATCAAGTCCAGGATCTTGTCCTGGTCCATGTAGTCTCCCTCGGGCTTGCGCTGGAGGAAGGCGAAGACGGTCTTGTCCTTCATCAGATTGCGGATCTCGGCCAGCATACCCAGGGGCGTGACGCAACTCTTGTCCGGGGCCTGAGCTGCGTTCATGAGCAGCATCCGGACCTCACGGGCGGATGCACCGCTGATGCCCTCATAGTCCTGTCCGGGCCACTCGTACAGATCGGCCAGCGCGGAGACCAACTCGCGGGCGGCGCTCGAGGACAGGCGGCCGGGGGCCTCGCCGCGGTCGTAGAGCAGCGCCTTCTCGAGCGGGTTCAGATCCCGGACCGCCTGCTTGAGCTCCTTCGACTCCAGGCCCGACGGATCTGGCCTGCGGAGCCTCGTCATCACAGCCCACAACGAGGCGAGTTCCAGGGTGTGGGGCGCCAGGTGACGGTCGAGGGAGCCGGCCGGCACCTGGTCGGTATAGATCTGGTTCTCATCGCTGGTGCGCCGCAGGTACGGTACCCTGACCAGCTCGAGCCGTCCCTTGAAGGATGCAAAATCGGCGTAAGACTTGAAGGACTCGAGCATCATCTCGTTCGTGCTGCCGAGGATGACCGCATCCAGGAAGAGGTTGGAACGATCGAGGGTGACCTGTCCGCTCTCGCAGGTGACGAGCAGGTACTTGAACGAGTCGATCGGCCTCTTGAGCAAGTCATTGTACTCCAACAGGCCCCTGTTTGCGTCGACCAGCGGGCCCGCGAGCCCGAAGAGATTGAGGTGGGCGATGGCCGGAGGGAGCGAGGAGAGATCCCTGGAGGCGGTCATCTGCTGCTCGCCGGCGTCGACGTGCAACTGCGGCTCGACCGTGGCCACGCCTCGCCGGTAGCGGCCAGAGAGGATCAGCCTCTGGACCTGGACATGGCGCAAGACCTGGGCGCAGTCTCCGCTGTATGCGGCCAGCAGGGCATCGTGGATTTTGCGGCACTGGGGGCAGAGATCACCTCGCAGAAGCACGTCGGGGATGGTGAAGTCCTCCGGGATGCAGCCGTCGAGCCGGAGCTGCTCGAACAGGGCCAGGCGCTTCTCGATCGGGACCAGCAGCAGAGGGTGATCCTTCATGCCGCATGGCAGGACGGCGTCGATGGCCTCGGCTGGCAGGTGGGCGTAGCTCTCCTGCTCGTGATGCTGCTCGCTGGCCGCATCGCCAAAGCCGATCTGGCCGCGGGCGATCTCTTCAGAGGGGAAGATCCACCGGTAGTGATAGAGGCTGCCCTCCTCGGTGCTCGAATAGTGCTCCATGCCCGCCACGATAGCCCGGATGATGCTCGTCTTGGCCGAGCCGTTGGGTCCGTGGAGCAGGATCAAGCGGTTGACCCGGCCGGTGCGGACGAAGTTCTCCAGCAGACGGTAGATCTTGCCCTGGGGCTCCTCTTGCCCGGCCACCCTGCCGACCCCGTCTTGGAATGCGGCGTCGAAGAGCCGAAAACGCTTCCGATTGCCAGCCGGAGTCTGGATCTCCCGCGTGCCGAAGTAGTCGAAGGTGTCTCGGATATAGTGGGCTGCACCGCGCAGCTGGCGGGTCGGTTGCTCGAAGAAGATCCGCAGGTACTCCTCGAAGCCCAGCGGCTGACCCTCGGTGCTGTAGTGGGCTTGTATCTCATCGGCCAGTCGTTGGATTCTCTGCTCGTGGGACATGGCTCGAAGGCTAGCAAAGGCCCATTCGAGCTGTCAATGCGCCTGGCGCTTGTTTTGACAGTCTCGGTCCTCAGGGGCTAGAATTCCCACAAGCACTCTGAGGAGAAGCCATGGGAGCCGGCATTTGGAGACAGCTCGTCGCAGGCGCCTTCCTACTCGGACTGCCCGGTGCGGCTTGGGCCCAGGTCGCGAGCTTGACGTTTCTGCACACGCCACCTGCCAGGGTCGTGATGGGTCAACCGTTGCGGATCGTCGGCAACATCATCGGTGCCGATCAGGTGAGCATCGCGGCGCTGGCCTATCGGACGCAGGGCCATGAGGACTTCGATGTCCGTGAGCTCAAGCTCGTCAAGGGTGATGCGTACGAGGGTGTGATTCCCGGCGAGGCGATCGCTCCGCCGGCCGTGGAGTACTACTGCTACGCGGTGGATTTCGAGGGCAACCGGCACATCGTCTTCGCTTCGGAGCAGGAGCCGCAGCGGGTTCCGGTCCTCAGCCCCACCTCGGTCGAGGATCGGGGCGACAAGGGAAAGACAGACGGCAAGAAGCCCGGCGAGGGGCACAAGACGCCTTCCGCCAAGACCGGAGACGAGGCTGGAGACAAAGGCGAGAAGAGCGCTGCGCCAGCAGTGCCGGTCTCCCCGGAGATCGTCACGACCGCGCTGGTCACGGGAAGCAGTCAGGAGGTCGGGCGAGCGCCCGCCATGATCACGGTTGTCGGCCGGCAGCAGATCGAGGACATGGGGGCGCGCACGGTGGCCGATGTCCTCGACCAGCTTCCCGGGCTCACCGTGGCACGCGCGGTGTCGGGCGAGTACCGGCTGGCCGCGCGGGGCATCCAGACGGGTGCCGATGTACTGGTCATGCTCGACGGACATCGGATCAACGATCTCTACTCGGGAGATGCCTTCTTGGAGTTCCCGGCTGAAGCGGTCGAGCGGATCGAGCTCATTCGAGGTCCCGCATCGCTGCTCTACGGCTCCGGCGCCCTGGCCGGCCTGATCCACATCGTGACCCGACGGTCTCCAGGTCTCCACTTCAGCGCCGCATACGGGCTATTCAACCAGACTCGGCTTTCGGCCGGTGGTGGTTACAGGGCGGACGCCTTCGATATCGGCGGCCAGATGCAGTTCGTGTATAGCCAGGGTCAGGATCGGACCGTGGGGCAGGACATCCTGACCGGGGTGGTGGGATCCAACCCGACGGCAGAGGATGTATCCAACACACCGGGTTCGGTCGATGATAGCCGCATGCAGCTCCACGCGCAGCTCCACGGCAGCCTGAAGGACCTGGCCGGCGGCCAGCTCGATTTCATCTCCCATTACGCCTTTCAGCAGCGGGGAAGCCTGGTGGGTAAGTTCGACTCGCTGGACTGCGGCTCGAAGCTCCAGCTCCACCTGGTCACCGCCGATCTGCGCTTCGGGTTGCCGCTGTCCGAGGTGTTCGCGCTGAAGACCCGCGCTTACGTGGACGCCCACTTGGTCGACAACTCGTTCAAGGTGATACCGGACGACGAGAATGAGGAGCACAACGCATACGTGGCGGGCGGGCACGAGCTCACGGACGGCATGTTCGAGTCGGCGCGCTACTCGGCCGTGTCCACGGGTATCGAGGCAGGAGTCAGCTACGACTTCCTCAAGTCCAACACCCTGCTGGCCGGACTGGTCTTCGAGTACCAGTCCTTGCCGGACTACCAGCTCGAGCGGGACATCGGCTCGGCCGAGTCGAGCGTCTGCGCCAGCGGAGATGAATGTACGGTCCCTATCCAGGGCTTCGCGTTGCCGGTAGGCCGCTTCGATGGTCAGCCCTCGGGCAAGGACCGTATGGTCCTGGGCCTCTTCGCCCAGGACCAGTGGACCGACATCGTCGAGGGTTTGGACGCGCTGGCCGGATTCAGGCTGGACTACTACGTCGGATCGGATGTGGCGTTCACGCCCCGGATGGCGATCTCCTACGCACCGCTCGACGGGCTGCGGTTCAAGACGCTCTACGCCATGGCATTCCGGGCGCCCACTTTTCGGGAGCTCTACGAGGACTCGTCCTTCGACCCGCTGCGGGGCTTCAGCGGTAGTGATTCTCTCGCTCCGGTCACGACCCACACGCTCGAGCTCGCCGCTGAGGGACGTATCCAGCACGCGGGGGTGACCTACAGCCTGACGGGCGCGTTCTTCATGAGCTGGATACGCGACAGCATCGTGGCGCTGGATACGGGCTCGGGGCAGCCGACCTTCGACAACGTCCAGTCCGTCGACGTGCTCGGCACGGAGATCGAGGGCCTGGCCCGTTTCGGCAGGCGCAGCCGCATCTACGTCAACTCTTCCTGGTTCCGGGCCGAGGTCGATATCGTCGGCCAGGCCCAGTCGAGCTACATCACCGACGTGCCGCAGATGCGCCTGAACCTGGGCATCGATCTGGGTATCTGGGACTACATCAACCTCCACTTCGGCGTCCGGCACGGGAGCGAGAGGCGCAACAACACCCGCCTGCCGATGGAGATTCTGCGGTCCTTCATCATTCCGTCCTATACGCTGATCCGCGCGGGCGTGAGCTCCGAGCCGATCCTCTTCGACCATTTGGTGGTCTTCGCGCACTGCTACAACCTCTTCGACACAGACCACCGGGATCCGCCGCCGAGGCCTGACTACCTGACCGGGTACATCCCACGCGAACCGTTCAGCTTCATAATCGGCGTCGCCTGGCGGCCGTGAGCAGAAGGGAGCCAAGCGAGATGAACGAGCGTACCTTCATCGCCATCGCAGCCACCGTCGCACTCGCGGGATCGGACTGCGACGTGTTCAACGAGTCATGTCCGGTCACCACACCGGAGGTCTGGGGACAGGTCGCCGTCGATCTGATCGTGCGCGAGGACTACACGCGGCGCTGCGAGGCTCCGGTAGGCAACTTCATGGCTGACGCGCTGCTCAACTACGACTACGATCTGACCGACGAGGGCGCGGACGTGAATGTCCGAATGGCCCTGTTCAACTCGGGTGCCATCCGGGAAGAGGTCACTTGCGGCGCGCTCGAAAACAAGCGCGAGCGGATTCCCCAGGGGCCGATCACCGATCAGGACATCTACCAGTTGATGCCGTTCTACGAGGATTCGGTGGTCGTCGTCCGCATGGACGCAACCATTCTCAAGCAGGTCATGGAGCGATCGGTGGCCAACCTGGGGCTGAGCGGGAGCGAGGGAGCCAAGGGCCATTTCCTCCACGTGGCCGGGGAGCGCGGCGTGCAGATCCAGGTGGATTGCGGTGCCCAGGCGCAGCAGTACGACGAGGAGAACGGCGTGATCGACACGCCAGGAGAGCGGATCACGGGCATCTGTCTGGGGCCACCGGACGACTGCCGGGAGGTCGTCGGCACCCTGTACGTGGCCACGCTGGACTTCCTGGTCGGCAGCAGCGACGGCAAGCCGAACGACGGCTTTGCGGCCCTGCACGACCCTTCGGTCCAGGTTCTGGAGACCTACCTGCCGGTCATCGACGTCATCCGGCCCTGGATTGCAGGCTACGCTGCGTTGGTGGACGATCCGGATAACTACCCGCGAGTCGAGGGACGGCTGGACTACCTGGAGAGCTGCGCCGCCATTTCGGATGAGTGCAACGCGGTCAAGTGAGCTTGGGGACCCAGGCTAGTCGTCGTCGAGCCCCGTGTTGATCGAGGGGAACTTCTTGATGTCATCCCTGGCGATGCGCCAGGCCTGCTGCACGATCCACGAGAGGGAGCGGTCCTGGCGCAGCGCTTCTCTCTTGATCTCCGCCAGCATGTCCTCGGGGAAGTAGAGGCTCTGTTTGCGCTTGTCCGTCTGGGCCGATTTCTTCTCCGCCATGGTGGTGCTCCTCTTCCGCTCAGGTAGGCAATCCTGCTCCAACGGCAGGAATTGTGCCGCATTGTCGAACATCGTACTACAGTGGCTCCTGGATGTCAAAAACAGGCCATTGTGCGCCCCGGGGCGTGTGAGCTACCATCTCCCGGACACGAGAGAATGGCGCGAGAGCGAGGAGCGTACGTGACATCGAGATCCTGGCAGGAGATCTACGCCGACAAGCTGGTCGACGCCGAGAAGGCGGTCTCCTGCGTCAAGAATGGGCAGACCGTCTACGTGGGTTCGGGCGCCGGAGAGCCGGTCCTCTTGATGGAGACCCTGGCCAGGATGGCCGACCAGTTCTGGGACATCGAGGTCATCCACCTGACGGCATCGCAGCCGGAGACCAAGCTGGCCAGCCCGGAGCTCATCAAGCACTTCCGCTACAACACCTTCTACGTGGGCCGCGGCCTCTCGAATGCGGTCGCGAACGGCACGGCCGACTACACGCCCATGGAGATCCGGCAACTGCCCAAGGCCATGGCCGAGGGCATCATCCCGATCGACATCGCCTTGATCCACGTGTCCCCTCCGGACTCGAGCGGCATGTGCAGCCTGGGCATCGCGGTCGACGCGACCAAGGCGGCGGTGGAGCACGCCAAGCTGGTCATCGCCCAGGTGAACGATCACATGCCCGTGACCAGCGGCAACTCCACCATCCATGTCGACTGCATCGATCTGCTCGTCGAGGGGCATGCACCGTTGGTGGAGGTGCCGCCGGTCGAGCTCGATCCCGTCTCTCTCACCATCGGCCGATACATCTCCAGCTACATCACCGATGGTGCGACCCTGCACTTCGACCGGACGCCGATCAGCGCTGCCACCATGCGCTATCTGGACACGAAGAAGGACCTCGGCATCCACACGGACATCCTGACCGATGAGATGCTGCGCCTGATCCGCTCCGGCGCTGTCACGAATGCGAAGAAGACGATCCTCAGAGGAAAGACCGTGGCCTCGATGGCCCTCGGCTCCAAGGACCTGTACAAGGCCGTGCACCGCAACGAGTCGATCGTCTTGCTGCCCATCGACTACGTGAACGATCCCTTCGTGCTCAGCAAGAACGACAACACGATCTCCGTGCATTCGATCCCCGAGATCGAGCTGACCGGGATGCCGAGGATCGACAAGGAGCACACGACCCACGTACAGAATCTCCCGGGCAGCCGGGACTTCATTTGCGGTGCGCGGCGGTCGAGGGGCGGGTTCGTGATCATGGCCTTGGCATCCACGACCCCGGACGGAAAGCAATCGCGGATCGTGGCCAAGAGCGCCGGTGGGGGGGTGTCCTTCTGCCGCAACGAGGTCGACTACGTGGTGACCGAGTACGGGGTCGTCAACCTCTTCGGCCTCTCCATTCGCGAGAGGGCCATCGCGCTCATCTCCATCGCCCATCCGAGGTTCCGCCGGCAGTTGCTGGAACAAGCCATCGAGCTCAAGTACGTCAGAGAGGAGCAGGTGATCCCGCCCGAGAAGGGCTGCGTCTATCCTCACCAGTACGAGTTCTCGCACACCTTCCGCGACGGCAGCGAGGTCTTCTTTCGTCCCATGCAGCCCGGCGATGCCCGGCGACTGCGGCGGATGTTCTACCGGCTCTCTCCGGAAGCGAAGCGTTCGAGGTACCACGGGGCGGTCGCGACGCTGCCCGACCAGGAGGCCCAGAAGATCGCCGCGATCGACTACAGCCGCGACATGGCCATCGTGGGCCTGGTGGGTCCGCGGCTCAACCCGCGCATCATCGCCGAGGGTCGTTATCTCCTCAATCCCGCGAACAACATGGGCGAGTTCGACGTGGTGGTCGCCGAGGACTACCAGGGCAAGGGGATCGCCACCTTCCTGGCGAACTACCTCAACAAGATCGCCTATGCCCGGGGGCTCTCCGGCCTGTATGCGGAGGTGATCCAGCAAAACGCCGCCACGATCGGCCTGATCTCCAAGGCCTGGCCGACGGCCACCAAGCAGTACGATTCCGGCTACTGCACCCTCACGGTCCAGTTCCCGGAAGAGGACGTCAAGCGGCCCAAGGACAGCATCATCGTCTACTCCGGCAGATTCGGGGACTACTCGTACGGGCAGGGCCACCCGTTCCAGCCGGATCGGGCCCGGGTGGCCTTGAACCTGATCAACAGACAGGGCTTTCTCAACGAGCCGTGGATGCGGATCGAGGAGCCGAGGATGATCACCCGGGAGCGGCTCATCGAGTCCCACAACCCCATGTACATCGAGGCGCTCGAGAGGGCCAACTCGGGCGAGTGGGATGAGAGCTTCTTGCGATTTCACCTCGGCGGTGACGAGTGTCCCATCTTCCCCGGCCTGTTCGACTACATCCTGCTGTACACCTCTGCGACTGCGACCGGGGTGGATCTCATCGCCGACGAGAATGCGAATGTCGTCTTCAACCCCCTGGGCGGCTTCCACCATGCCAGCCGGTCTCACGCCGAGGGCTTCTGCTACGTGAACGACGCGATCGTGGCGATCGACTCGTTCCTGGCCCGCGGGTTCCGGGTGGCCTATGTCGACATCGATGCCCACCACGGAAACGGCGTCCAGGATGCATACTACCGGGATGATCGCGTGCTGTTCATCTCGCTCCACCAGAGCGGAAAGACGCTCTATCCCTGGTCCGGCTTCGAGACCGAGATCGGCGAGGACATCGGAAAGGGCTATACGATCAACGTCCCTCTGCCCGAGGAGACCGACGACGAGGCTTTCGGGATGGTCTTCGAGCGGATCGTTCCGCCGGCCTTGCGGCTCTTCGTCCCGTCGGTGGTGGTGGTCGTGGTGGGTGCCGACACGCACAGGTCCGATCCGCTTTCCAGGCTGGCTTTGACCAACAACGGGATGGTGCGCGCCATCGAGATGCTCAGGGACCGCTGCCCGCATTTCCTCATGCTGGGTGCAGGCGGATACGACGTGCATTCGACCACCCGAGCCTGGTGCCGGATGTGGGCCGCGATCAACCGGATCGACAGCCTGCCCGACTACATGCTGGTCATGGGGGGGCAGTTCATGGGGGGGCAGGGGATATCGGGAGCGGACATCGTGGACATGAGCTACCAGCTCTCGGGGGAGAAGAAGGACGCCATCCTGCAGGAGCTGGAGCGGATCGCCCGTTTCCACGAGAAGCACACCCTGCCCGTCATCGGGAGACGGGTCCGGACCGGTGTATAGCTCAGAGAGCGCGCCGGAGCTTTTTGTCGACTGGCGCAATGCGATCGGCGATAATTGAGCTGGAGGTCGGGCCCATGGCGGCGAACAAGCTTCGGGTAGCTTTCGCCTGCGTGCTCGTGCTCGTCCCGCTGGGGATCGCCTGCGAGTGCGGCGACTCCAACCTGCAGAGCGGCAAGCCGCAGATCGAGGTGGAGCCCAACCCGATCGTCTTCGAGGGCGTGGCGGTCGGGACCACCCACCTCGAGCAGGTCGCGCTGCGCAACACGGGCACCGCCCCCTTGCTGATCCAGAGCCTGGCCGTCGAGGGCGACGAGGCCTACTGGGTCGACTCCGTGGAAGGCGTGCCGCTGGACGAGATCTCCTTTCCGCTGGGCATCGCCCACTCGACTTCAGGCGCCAGCGTCGAGGCGCTCGTCCAGCTCGCCTTCGCGCCCGAGCAGGTGCAGGAGTACGGGGCCGAGCTGGTCGTGATCTCGGACGCCGAGAACGAGCCCGAGCTCCGGGTGCCGATCCTGGGGCAGGGATCTCTGCCCGACATCGATGTGGAGCCGGCGTCGCTCGAGTTCGACGGCGTGCCCTTCGAGTCGTCCGCTTCGCACATGCTGACCGTCCACAACCGGGGAGGGGCACGACTCGATGTTGTGGCCGAGGACATGGAGCTGCAGTCGGAAGAGGAGAGCCCGCCCTTTCTCTTCCACGCCCAGGACATGAGGCTGAACGCGGGCGAGCAGGCCAGCATCGAGGTGGTCTACTCACCGCGCGAGCCCCATGTGAATCCTATCACCCTGGAGCAGGACCCCGACGAGGCCGTGCTGCTCATCTACTCGAACGACCCAGACGAGAGCCCGCTTGAGGTGCCGCTGTGGGGCATGGCCTTCGGCAATCTGCCCCCCCTCGTGGGCGTGCGGGTGGAGTCGGTCACCCTGCTCGACGGCACGCCCCTGGAGGAGTTATGCGCCATGGCGCCCTCGGACACCATCCGCTTCGCCGCGGTGGTGAGCGATCCCGAGGACGAGGGGATCCAGCCGTCCTTCCTCGATTGGCAGTTGGAGCAGCGGCCGGACGGCAGCAGCCGCAGCATCCTGGACAGCGATGCCTTCCATCCGACCTTCAAGCCGGATCTTTCCGGCGGGTACACCGTGTGCCTGACCGCCAGGGACGTCCACGGCATGGAAAGCGATAGGAAAAAAGACTGTGACTGCGAGTACGCAAAGACCGCCGCGGAGCTGGAGTGTCAGTGCGTCCACTTCGAGGCTTTCCCTCGGGAGGACATCCGCATCGAGCTCACCTGGGACATCCTGGGCCCGGACCTGGACCTGCACTTGATCGCGCCGGCGGGCGTGTTCTGCTCGCCGACCCAGGACTGCCGGCACAACCCGATCGAGCCGGATGACCCCGACTGGACGCGCACCGCCTGCGTGGACTCGACCTGCCGGACGCCCAACTGCGATCCGAGCGGCTGCGAGCTGGCCCAGGACTGCTACGACAACGGCGGCGGACCGGTATGCTACTGGCAGACCTGCTCGGGCACCGACTGCTTCTGGAACGCCCGCCACCCGGACTGGGGCGTGCCGGGCGACGAGTCGGACGATCCGCTGCTGGCCATCGACTGCACCCACGGCTGCCGGGTCGAGACCGTCAACATCAACGAGCCCGAGCCGGGCATCTACCGCGTGGCGGTCAACTACTACGAGCCCTTCCGGGGCACCACCGAGGCGACCGTGCGGATCTACTTCAAGGGCGATCTCGAGCCCACGGTCGAGTACCAGGATCAGATGACCGCCGAGTGCGATACCTGGCAGGTGGCGCAGATCGACTGGCACGATCACGAAAACCACCCCGTGACCTACCAGGGTGGCGCCCATTCGTCTTCCTGCTGCCGCTAGAAGCGCTAGATCCTGTCCAGCTCGAGGAGGTTGCGGTACAGCTCGGCGAGCTGCTTCTCGATCGGACCCGTGTCGGCGGAGAAGCGGTACGCGTCGTCGAAGACCTCGGAGATCTCGCCGGTGGAGATCCAGACCCAGCTCTTGCTTTTTCCGATCCTGGCGTAGAGCGTGAGATGACAGCGACGCTGGTCGAGGCCCAGCTCCAGACCCGCGCTCACCTGGCCGAAGCGCTGGTGCTGATAGGTGATCTCTCGTTCGAAGGCCGGCCTGTCGAGATCGGAGCCGTCCGCGGTGAGGTATCGGAGCAAGCTCTCGAAGAGCAGCTCGAGCGCCTGGGCTTCGTCGGAGACGGACGCCTCTCGATCCCAACGGGCATCCCGTTCGAAGAGCTGCCGGGCGGTCTCCAGGGCCTGCTTCTGCGTGTCGATGGCTTTCCCGTTGGTGGCCACATCCCAGAGATCGGGGTAGTCCACCCAGCTGCCGTCTGCCAGGAGACGCTGGGCCTCGGTCATCTCCTGGTTCACGCGCACGACGAAGGCGTACTCGACCAGGTAGTAGAGGTAGCTCATCTTGAATGCCTGTGTGCCATGTCAGCCGCCAGGCCGGCTCGTTGCGGCTCGCGTGCCGGCCGGCAGGCGGGGGACGCTCCGCGACCGCAAGAGCTCGGGATCGCTGCCCGAGCGCACCGGTAGTTCGACGAGGCGCGCCTCGATAGGCTCTCGCTCTGCGATCCGGGGCAGGCGGTCGATGGCGGCGTCCAGATCGGCGGTCGTGATCAGGACGGGCTCCGCAGCAATGGCCGGGAGGGCCAGCGTGGCGATCGCCAGGAAAGAGAGCAGACATGCCGGGCTTCTCATGGCGCGCCTCCTATGTAGTGAAATATACTACTTATCCTACAGAGTAGTCAAATATACGACCACAAGAGGGCTTGGCGCTTGAAACCGGGATCCGTCGCGCGCTAGAGTCCTCGGCTGGACACATGGACTGCACCCGGCACATCTCTCTTCTCTGTGGCCTCGTGCTCCTGCTCGGAGGCATGCCGGGCTGCAAGAAGCCGGCCGAGGCGGACAAGCCGCCCGCCGCGCCGGAGCCGGTGCCAGCTGCCGACGAGGAGCCGCCCGAGGACGACTTCAGCTACGAGCAGCCCGAGCCGGACGAGGTCCAGGTCGAGCGCGATGAGGCGAGCTACCGGGCGGGTCACGTCTGCGACGTGCAGCTGGTCCGCCTCTTCGCCGACGGCTTCAAGCGGCTCAAGGCCCGCGAGCGGGTCATGGCCTACCACCTGGCCAGGGCGGCGCTGGCGGGCAGGGACATCACCTTCGACCAGGTTCATCGCAGCGGCCTGGATGTCCGCTGCCTTGTCGAGAGCATTCTGGAAAACACGCTGGACTCCGATCCCAAGACGGAGTCGAAGCTGCGCGAGTACTTGCTCCGGCTGGGGATCCACAGCGGCTTCTACGATCGCTCGACCGGCATCAAGTTCGTGCCCGATCTGCCCTGCGAGCGATTCCAGGCCGCCGCCCACGCCGCGAATGCCGCCGGCGCCAAGATGGGGCTGGAGCGCGGCGAGTCGCTCGAGGAGAGGCTGGCCCGCCTCAAGCCGATCATCTTCGACGCCGACCACCAGCCGCGTCTCGTGCCCGAGACCTCCCAAGTCAAGCGCGATATCCTGAGCGCATCCGCACTGAACCTCTACCGGGGCGTGACCATGCGCTCTCTGAGGAGCTTCGAGGAGAACTACTCTCGGAACTCCCGCCTGATCCGGGTCGACGGGCGGCTGGTCGAGGAGATCTACAGGAGCGGGGACAAGCGTCGAACCATTCCGCCGGGTCGATATGCCTCCGAGCTTCGGCGTGTCAATCGGCGGCTCTACGGCGTACTCGCGTGGGCTGGGAAGACACAGCGTGCCATCCTGGCCGACCTGATCGAGTATTTCCGGACCGGCAATCCGAGGACTTTCGATTCGGTGAGCCGGGAATGGTACAAGAGGCCCTTCCGCCTCGAGTTCATGATTGGCTTCAACGACCTGTCGCTCGATCCCCGGCATGCCAAGGGGCTGTTCGAGGGCCTGGTGGGCTATGCGAACGAGCCGGTCTCTGCGCAGCTCGCGTCGCTGGTCAGGCATCTGGAGTACTTCGAGGGGCAGTTGCCCTGGCCCAAGGAGCAGCGCAGGAACTGGGGCGCGCCTCCGCTGGCGGTGGCCGTCGACCTGCTCGTGGCGACCGGCGGCGCGGGTCCGATGTGCAACGAGGCGTTCTCGCTCGCACCGGATCGGGACGCCGGCCAGGAGCGAGCCCAGAAAGTGCTCGTCCTCTCGAACGTGATCGAGGCCCGCACCAGGGCCGTCTCCCTCCCGCTGGCGCGGGAGTTCGTGCCGGCCGCGGTGCGCGAGAAGGTCTGCGAGCACCTGCCTTCGGTGGCCTTGGTGCGGGTGGCGCTGCGCGATCTCTTCGGGCGCTACTCGGGCCGCACGGATCCGAGGGCGAAGAAGAGCCTGCGGAATGTCATGCCGGTCATGGAGGAGATCAAGGCCGAGCTGGTCTCGTGGTACCTGCTTGCCGATCCCAAGCTCACCGAGCTCGGCATGCTCCCGGGCCGCGATGCGTCTCGGGCGGCCTGGGACTTCCTGGCGGCCGAGGCCGTGGTGGAAGAGGTCCTGAGCAGCAGCGACTCGCTGCGACCCCGAGACATCGCCCGCCGGGTGATCATCCGCTACCTGATGGAGAAGGCGGGGGCGGTCCGCCTCGTCGAGCAGGACGGCAAGACCGTGGTGGTCGTGCCGGATCATGCCGTCTTGCGCCAGGCGATCGAGAAGCTGCTCAAGCGGAGCCAGAAGATCCTCTCGGCCGCAGAGCGAAGCTCGGGGCTGCGACTCATCCAGCGATACGGCTCCCATGCCAGCTGGCCGGAGATGGAGGGCATCGCGGGACGGGCGGGTGAGCTCGGTCTTCGGAGGCTGATCGCATACGTGATGCCCAAGATCCGGCCGCACCGGGGGGTATCCGGGCGCTACGAGGACGCCAGCATCTCGCACAGCGAGGAGCTCGGCCGGCAGTTCTTGCGATACTCCAGATACTGATGGCGAGCTGGAGCGAGCCCGTCACAGATCGCTCGGTCTTTTTTGCGGTTTCGGAGCCCAGCGGGGTATAATCCCCCGGGCATGGCCAAGCACAGCGATCAAACGCGTGGCCGCTGGACGCTGGGAGTCAAGCTATCGCTCCTCGTCTCGGCGCTCGTCCTGGGCGTCTCGGCCACCATGGCCTTGTTCGTGGCCCTGCGTACGGCCCAGGATCACCGCTCGGCCATGAACCGGCAAGTCCGCTCCATGGGCCAGCTCTTCGGCGTGGTGCGCGGGACCGGATCGGTCCGCCGCTTCGATCCGACTCTGATCCGCATGTTCGTCGAGCACGCTCACGAGATGGGTACCGGCCTGTGCTTCGTCGTCCTGCTGGACGCCGAGGAGCGGGTCGAGCCCGGGAGCAGCTTCAACGTTCATCTGCTCCGGGAGGCGGCACCGAGCCTGGCAGCCAGGATGCACACGGGTACTGAGCAGGAGAGGTTCGAGTGCATTCTCGGCTGGAGCTTCGGCGAGGAGAGCATCAGGACCTTTCGCCTGCACATCAAGGACAAGGACGGGACAACCATCGGCAAGGTGCTCTTCGGCTTTTCGACCGTGGAGATGGATGCGCAGATCCGCGCTTCCATCTGGACGAATGCCGAGATCACTCTGGCCGCCTTCCTGTTCGGCCTGATCGGCGCCTTCCTGATGGCCCGCCACTTCACGCGTCCCATTCGGCAGATGGCCGAGGCCATGCAACGGGTTTCCGCCGGGCAACTCGAGCAGACGCTGGCCGTGACGAGTCGCGATGAGATCGGCACTCTGGCCAGCACCTTCAACTTCATGACCCGGGGGCTCCGGGAGCGTGAGCGGATCCGGCACACCTTCGCCCGCTACGTCTCCGATCAAGTGGCCGAGCGGATCCTCAAGGAGCAGGACGAGCTCGATCTTCGGGGCGAGCTCCGGAAGGTGACCGTGCTCTTTCTGGACATCCGCGGCTTCACGACACTCTCGGAGGACAAGGAACCTCGGGAAGTGGTGAGCTTGCTCAACGACTACTTCGAGATCATCATCGACATCATCTTTCGCTACGAGGGCACGATCAACAAGTTCATCGGCGATTCCATCATGGCCATCTACGGAGCGCCGCACGCGATCGACTTGCCCGAGGCGCGGGCCGCCTTGACGGCGGTCGAGATCCAGCGGGCCGTGGGCGAGTACAACTGGAAGCGGCTGCAGGAAGGCAAGGCGGTGGTCAACTTCGGCATCGGCATTCACAGCGGAGAGGCCATCGCCGGCAACATCGGCTCTGCGCGCCGCATGGAGTACACGGTCATCGGGCGAAACGTGAACCTCGCTCAGCGGATCGAGGCCTCGACCCGGGAGGGCCAGATATTGATCAGCGAGGCGACCTACGCGAAGGTGAGTGATATCGTCGTGACCCGTTCCAAGGAGGCGGTATTCATGAAGGGCATCGTCGAGCCCATTCCGCTTTTCGAGGTGGTCGAGATGAAGGCGAATACCATCAAGGAAATCAAGAAGTTGCGCCAGAGCGGGGAGAAGACGGCATGAGGGGAATCGAGCCAAGGCAAGTCCGGATCCCGGCGGCCTGTGTGCTGGGGCTCCTGTGGCTGCTGGCGTCTTGCGAGCGTCCGCAGGAGAAGTCGCAGGAGGATCTGACCATCGTGGTGGAGGCGGATCGGTCGGCGCTGACCGTCGAGGAAAAGGAGCTGGCCAGAAAGCAGGAGCAGTTCGAGAAGGAGATGGAGGCGCTGCGCAAGGAGCAGGACGAGCTGCTGGCGGAGAAGACGCGGCTCCAGAAAGAGGACGTCGAGAAGCTCCGGGAGCTGCAGCGAAAGCGCCGGGATCTCGAGGGCCGAGAGACGACGATGGAGCAGGAGCGCCGGCAGCTCGACAAGCGCAAGTCCGAGATCCTCGACAGCCTGATGAAGGGGCAGGGCGCGCCCGGAGCAAGCCAGGCGAGCAACGAGATGGCCCTCGCCAGACGGGAGAGCGCCGTGGCGGGTCGGGAGAAAGCGGTTTCCAGCAGGGAGAAGGACTTGCAGGAGCGCGAGCAGAAGATCGTCAAGCTGGAGGAGAGGCTGGCGGCGCTCCTGGTCGAGCTGACCGAGAAGGCCAAGTCCATGCCCACCAGGGTCGTGACCATGCCTCCCAGCGCGCCGGGTGGCAGGGTCACGCGCAAGCAGGCCGAGGCGGCATACAAGAGCGCGACGAAGCGGATGAACGCCAAGGGCATCCTGTGGGCCGATCTGCCGGCCGAGATGACCGGGCTGCGAAAGGAGATCGAGCAGGCCCGCAGGAAGCGCAACAACCAGCGAGTCCTGGACCTCGTCGAGCAGCTCGATGCAGCGGTCGCGGCCACCGTGGTGGACGAGGGATTCATCAAGCGGAAGTTCGATCGCCTCAACGGGCTCAGCCGCAGCAAGCCCCCTGGCGATCCGGCCAGCAAGAAGAAGGTCCAGGCGCTGCTGCGCAAGTCGATCCAGCTCGTGGGAGATGGCCAGTACGACCAGGCCAACCGGGAGCTGAACCGGATCTACGGCTTGCTCAGGTAAGCCAGCTCAAGTCCTGCTTGAATTGTCCTCCGTTTTATTCTATTCCGTGATGGGCGTCGAGCTGTCCTCTTCGATGGAGGAAGGATGTCCAGAGTCGCCGTCGTCGTGCTGCTGATCGTCACCTTGGGGGGCGGTGCCACCGCGATTCACCTGCTCGTCTTGCCCCGGGTGGAGGAGATCCAGCTCGACGAGGTCACCCGGGGGCTCGATCTCGCCGGGCGGTTGTTCCAGGAGATGGACGCGGCCGACGAGGGGAGGTTGCTTCGACGGCTCGGCGAGCTGGCGATGCGTCCTGGACTTCGAGACCTGCTCGGCAAGCGACCAGCCCAACCGGCCAAGGACAAGGAGTGGCTGGCTCAGCTTCATGAGGAGATCGATAGCCTGGTCACGGCTGCGCGGCAGGTATCGCCCGGAGAGGTCGAGCCGGTCGTGAAGGACTTCTTCGTGCTGGGGCCCGATGGCCTCGGCCTGGCTCGCAACATCGATCCGCTCTGGACGGGCAAGCCGGCTTCCGATCTCCAGCCGATCCTGGAGACAGTCGATTCGGCTCGCAAGGGAGTGGGGCGGGTCGTCGTCTTCGAGCACGATGCAGGGCTTTGCAGGGCTGTCGCTGTTCCGGTCGGCCCAGACAAGGGCTTGCTCGGCGTGCTTCTGATGACCTCTCCGCTCGACGATCACCTGGTCAAGGCGAGGAGCAGCGAGCTCGACTTGGATGTGGATTTCGCCTACCTGACCGCCAAGGGCATCGCCTGCAGCAACCTGTCGGACGCACAGCTGCACGCGCTGGACCAGCATCTCGCCGGCGAGCCCGATTTCCTCGCGGCCTTGATGGCGGGCAAGCGACCCGAGCCATTCGACCTGAATCGGGCGGAGCAGCGCTTGCGCGTCGCGGCCATGCCCCTGCCGGGCAAGGGGCGCGCGATCGCCATGCTCCGTTCGACCCGGTCCACGAACCGGCCCTTGGACGAGCTCAGGCTGTACATCTTCGGCGGCGCCGGCGTCGCGCTGTTGCTGCTGGCGACCCTGGTGGGCGTGCTGGGTGGGGGGCTGGCCCGCGGGCTTCGGCACATGGAGCGCGAGGCCTTCGAGATCGCACATGGCGAAGGGGAGCGGGTCTTCAGCGAGAAGGGTCCCGGACTGGTGCGCTCCCTGGCGGCGCTCGTCAACCAGATCCGAGCCCAGGACAGGCAGGCGGGGGGTGCCTGGCCGAAGGACGTCCAGGAGAGAGAGGAGATGTCCGAGGCCGCGGCAGGCGCCGAGGCTGGAGCTGGCGCCGGGACTGCAGCAGGCATAGAAGCCGCAGCAGACGCAGCAGCAGGCGCTGAGGTTGGAGCAGGTGCCGGGGCTGGAGAGGACGTTGAGGCGGACGCAGAGGCCGCTGAGTTCGGAGCAGGCGAGGCTGCAGCAGGCGCCGAGGCTGGAGCTGGCGCCGGGACTGCATCAAGCATAGGAGCCGCAGCAGACGCAGGGACCGCAGCAGTCGCTGAGGTCGGAGCAGGTGCCGGGGCTGGAGCGGACGTTGAGACGGACGCAGATGCCGCAGCAGGCGCTGAGGCTGTGCCGGGCGCTGAGGCCGCAGCAGGCGCCGAGATCGGAGCGGGCGCAGAGGCCGCTGAGGTCGGAGCAGGTGCCGAGGCTGCAGCAGGCGCCGAGGCTGGAGCGGGCGCCGGGACTGCAGCAGGCATAGGAGCCGCAGCAGACGCAGGGACCGCAGCAGGCGTCGAGGTCGGAGCAGTTGCCGGGGTTGGAGCGGACGTTGAGACGGACGCAGAGGCCGCAATAGGCGCTGAGGTCGGAGCAGGTGAGGCCGCAGCAGGTGCCGAGGCTGGAGCGGGCGCCGGGGCAGCCGAGGCAGAGGATTTCTACTACCGCAAGCTCTTCAACGAGTTCTGCCGCGCCAAGGCTGGCCAGGGCGACAGCCTGGACAAGCTGGATCTCGCGCGCTTCCGCAGAAAGCTGGAGCGCCAAGCCGAGGCGCTCAAGAACAGACATGCTTGCCGGATGGTCCGTTTCTCGGTAGTGGTAAAGGATGGCAAGGTCAGCTTGAGACCCGAGATACTCCGATAGCCCTCGAGCGGACGGCCGGATTGGCCGGTCGGGCCTTGCGAGAGCTGTTACACCTGATGACGACGGAGCGCGAGCGATGGAACGGAGCAAGGTGCTCATGACCGCGGTGCTGGCCGCCGCACTGGCTGCAGGCACGGCCTGCCCGCCTCAATCCGGCCCGGAGCCACGCCCCGGGGCGAAGCCCTCCGGAACCCGGCGGGCAGGCGCCTTCTCGACCGAAGGCATGACCGCAGCCATGCTCGAGATAGAGAGCGCAAGCGGCCAGGCGCGAAAGGCGCTGCAGGCGAGCTACGGAAAGGACTTCCGGGCCGAGCCCAAGAACCCCTTCAAGCGCTTCCTCTGGGCCTACAGCCTCGACGATCGCAACCAGGCCTGGCAGGAGCTGTCCAAGGTCACCAAGCTCAACGACCGCTTCTACTGGGCCTACCTCGGCATGGCCATCATCCTCGACGAGTGGAAGGTCTACGATCAGGCCGAGCAGAACTTCAGCCGGGCCATCCAGCTGGGCCAGGGGATCGCGCTGGGCTACGCGCGTTTCGGTCGCATGTGGCTTCACAAGGGCGAGCCGGCCAAGGCGGTCGCCATGCTGAATCAGGCCATCGAGAAGGACTTCACGAACGTCGACTTCCGGCTCGATCTGGCCAGGGCTCTGGCGCAGACCGGAGAGCAGCAGGCCGCGCGCAAGGAGTACGCCAAGGTCATCGAGCAGGCGCCTGATCGTTTCGCACCCCACGCGGAGCTCGCGGATCTCCTCCTGGCGTTGGGCGACATGGAGGCCGCGATCGCGTCCTACGGGCGGGCCGCTGCGCTCGACAGAAAGGACTACCGGGTGCGCATCGTGCGCGCCCAGCTGATCGAGAAGCTGGGCAAGCACGACGCGGCGGTGCCCGCATACAAGGAGGCCTGCGAGGTCAAGCCCCGCAAGGTGGAGTGCTGGCAGGAGCTCGCCGACCTGGGCGCAGCCCTGAACAGCGTCGATCTGCAGGTCGAGGCCTACGAGCGGATCGTCCAGGCCGACGGCGAGAACCTGAAGGCCCACGGTTTTCTGGCGCCGATCTACCTGCAGCGCGGCGAGATCGAGAGGGCGCTTCCGTCCTACCAGGTCCTGCTGCAGGACAACCCCAAGAACATGGACGCGCTCGCCGGCCTGGCGGAGATCTACGAGAAGGGCGAGGAGTTCTCCAAGGCGATCGAGTTCTACCAGGCGGTGCTGGAGCAGAAGCCCGATCACGCCGGCGCGAAGTCCGCCCTGGCGAAGCTCTATGCCCGCTTCTTCATCCTGCCCGATCCGATCGAGGCCAAGACGCCCGACAAGATCTTCGCGATCAACCAGACCCATATCGCCAAGGTCTACAAGCTGCGGCTCAAGGAACACCCGGCCCTTCAGGGCGATCTCTTGCTGAAAGTCGGCGTCGACAACAGCGGCCAGGTGGTCGATGTGACCATGGCGCGCAACACCGTGGGCGACAGCGTGCTGGACCTGTGCGCCATCTGGAACCTGAGGCGCTCGCGTTTCCCCGCCGGCTTCGGCGCCACCTACGACTTCGAGCTGAAGCTGCGCCCCGGAGAGAAGTGAGCGCGGCGATGGGTGCGGGGGTGCGCTGCGGCCTCGACGTGCAGATCGAGCGGGGCTTTTCCGCCTGGAAGGGTCGTCGCCTGGGCGTGCTCACCCACGCGGCGGCCGTGAGCGGCGAGCTGGAGCCCATCCTGGCTGCCATGTCGCGCTTCTCGCTCGATCTGCGGGTCGTGTTCACCCCGGAGCACGGGCTGGATGGCGCAGCCCAGGACATGCAGGCCGTGAGAGAGCCGGACGGCGCAGGGCCGTCTCGCGTGAGCCTCTACGGAGCCGACCTCGCGAGCCTGCACCCGACCGCCGGGGCCCTGGACGAGATCGACCTGCTCGTGGTGGACCTGCAGGACGTGGGCAGCCGGTACTACACCTATGCGGTCAGCATGCGCTATTGCATGCAGGCCTGCGCGCGCGCAGGCGCGGCCGTCCACGTGCTCGACCGGCCCAATCCGATAGACGGCCTGCACATGGAGGGCCCGCTGCTTCAAGCGGATCTCCGCTCCTTCGTGGGCGGCTTCGAGGTGCCGGTCCGGCACGGGCTGACCCTGGCGGAGCTCGCGCGCCTGGCCTGCCTGGAGGGCGTGGACGTCGAGCTGTCCTGGACCCGCGCCGAGGGCTGGGAGCGCCGGATGCACTTCGAGCAGACCGGCCTGAGCTGGGTGCTGCCGTCGCCCAACATGCCCAGCCCGGCCACGGCCCTGGTCTACCCGGGCGCGTGCCTGGTCGAGGGCACGACGCTGTCCGAGGGGCGGGGGACGACGCGGCCGTTCGAGCTCGTGGGCGCGCCGTGGCTGGACGGGCCCGCGCTGGCCACCGAGCTCGCGCGCCGCGATCTACCCGGGGTGCGCTTCCGGCCAGCGGACTTCACGCCCACCTTCCACAAGCACGCCGGCCGCAGCTGTCACGGCGTCCAGGTCCACGTCTGCGACCGCGATACCTTCACGCCCTTCGCCTGCGGCGTCCAGCTGCTGCACGCCGCCCGGCTCCAGTCGCCCGAGGATTTCGCCTGGAGAGCGGAGCCGTACGAGTTCGTCTGCGACCCGCCGGCCATCGACCGGCTGTACGGCTCGGCGCGGCTGCGAGAGCTGCTCGACGCCGGGCGCGAGCCCCGCGAGCTGGCCGCCGGCTGGCGCCGCGAGGTGGAGACCTTCGCCGAGAAGCGCCGCCCGATCCTGCTGTATGCGTAGCTCCCGCCCTGTCACCCCGCCGTGCGGAGCAGGAAGGGATAGGTGACGATGACCTGGCCGCCGCCCCTCGGGGGAGGGAAGCGGATCCGGCGGATGGCGCGCAGCAGGCACTGCTCCACGTTGGCGTTGTGCATGGAGCTCTGGAGGACCTGCGCCTCGCTGACCCGGCCGCTTCCGGAGATGGTGAAGGTCGTCGTGATCTTGCCGTAGAGGTCGGGGCTCCTGGCGAGCTCGCGCTCGTAGCAGTACTTGAACTGGGCCCAGTACCGCTCGATGTACCTGCCCACGACCTGCTGGCTCAGGCCACCCACGATGCGGCTCCGCTGCTGGTCCACCTGGATATCGGACTTGCCGCGGCGGGCGATCGGGACAGAGCCGCTGCAGGCTTCCGAGCCGCGCTCGTACGAGCGGGGGCCGAACCCGTCGATATCCAGGCCGGGGCTGCCGGTGATGCCCCCGCCGCGGATCTCCATGCCGCCGAAGCCGTCTCCATGGCCCATGCTGCTGCGCGCGATGCCCTCGATCGCGGCGTCCAGGTCCGACAGATCCGCGCCGCCCAGGACCGAGCCGCCGTGCCCGCCCGGGCCGCCGCCGCGCTCCTTGAGCAGCGCCAGGATGCCGGCGCGAACGGCGGCCCTGCGATCGCGGGCGCGCCTGGCATCGCTCGGGATGCCGTCCTGTCTGGACCTGGACCGCGAGCTGACCTTCTTCCACCGGGCCTGGCCGTCGAGAGCCGGTCTTTGCCTGGGCCTCTCGCGGATCGCCTCGAAGCGGGCCGTCTTCTCCGGTTGGGAAGCGGGCATGATCATCCTCGAGAAGCGAGCCGGATCGTTCAAGTAGTCGGAGGCCTGCGTCTCTGCCCGGGGCGTGGCCTCGATCATCAGCCAGAGACCGGCAGCCACGATGAAGAAGGTCGCCCACCACCTGGCCATCTGCAGATCGCGCCCCGCGAGGCCGGCCGGGGAGACGCCGCGCGGATCCTCCACGTACTCCACGGCGAGGCGGAGCGAGCCCAGCTCGACCCGGGCCCGATCTCCGGTCTGGAGCAGGCAGGAGCGCTGCGCCGGCCGGCGCGCCTGCTCGCCCTCGCGCTGCAGCCAGAGATCCGATCCCGGCGGCGCCTGGACGACGTGCCCCGCCGGGCCGCCCGGGCTCGCGAGCTCGAAGGGCTCATCCGGCAGGAGGTCCGTGCTGATCTGCATGCCGGCCCCGGGCTGCGCGCCGATGGTCACCGGCGAGCCGCGCGGAAAGACCCTGGAGTCGAGGCACACCCTGCCCCAGAAGACCTTGACCGAGAGCGGACGGATATCGCATCGGGGTGCCATGATGGCCCTCGCTTTCCGAGATCGCGAGATCCCGCAGATCGGATGCAGGCCCAGCATCGTCGTTCGCCGGACCGCGTACTCCGGCTCCGACATCCAAGGCGGCTTGGAGGTTCCGGGGTCGGGCTCAGCGGGCGGACTTGTGCATCTCGCCCAGGATCTTCCGGTAGCGGGGGTCGGAGCGCAGGTTCTCCAGGTCGCTGTCCTGCTGCAGGACCTTGGGCTGCACGAAGCCGTTCAGGGCGGCGATGTGCAGGTAGCGAAAAGCCAGGTCCTTCTTCTTCTGCAGCGAGTAGATGCAGGCCATGTTGTAGTAGGCGTCGCCGAAGTTGGCGTTCACCTCGAGGGCCTTCTTGTACCAGCGCAGCGCCTCCTCGTAGTCGTTGCGCGCGTAGTAGGTCACACCGATGCCGTTGAAGGCCTCGGGCCGGGTCGGATCGAGCTCGATGGACTGCCGGAACTTGCGGCGAGCCCGCTCGAAGAAGCCGCTCTCCATGAACCCGGCGCCGGCCTCCATGTTCTTCTGCCAGCTGCCGAGGTTCTTCTCGAACGCCTTGGGATCGGGCGTGTCGACCTCGGTCTCCATCTGCTCGCCCTGCTCGTCGACCAACTCGTTGGCCGGCACCACGATCAGCGCCGGCGCCTGCGCATCCGGCGCGCCGCCATCGGGCGCGCCCTGGGGAGGCTTGGGCGTGACCTTGCGTTTCCGGCGGCGGAGCTTCTGCAGAACAATGCCGTCTTTCTTTCCCTTGCCGCCGATCTTGCACTCGTTGGGCTTGAAGTGGGCCGCGCCGGACAGCACGCGCCCCTCCCTGGCGACGAGAAGCACCATCGGCGCCCAGTCGTCGCCCTGGCAGCCCTTGCCCTTGAGGCAGTATCGGATGCGCCCCGACAGGGAGTCCTCGAGCAGCACGCCCTTGAGGACCTCGGTGCCCCGCTTGAAGGGGCAGACCTTGCACTTCCAGGAGATCTTGCCGGTGACGATATTGCCCGCCTGCTCGATCCGCAGCACCCCGAGCGGCGTCCACCAGCGTCCGCCCAGCTTGAAGCCGTCGGCCCGCGCACAGGGACCGGGCAGCATGAGCAAGCTGAAGGCCAGCAGGAGAAGGAAACGCGGCTTCATCTCACCCTCCCGAACGACTCGGGCCTTGCTCCCCGGGCCGGTTCTTCTTCTCGATGGCCGCCTTGGCCCGGGCGTTCATCATGGTCTGCATCAGTTTTCGCACCCTGGGATACTTGAGCAGGATGGGCTCCAGGTCGTCTTTCTGGAAGCAGATCGTCAGCACGTCGTTCATCGCCATGACGGTCGCGGTGCGGGGCTTGCCGGTCAGCAGGCCGACTTCCCCGAAGAAGGCGCCCCGGGAGAGCTGCGAAAGCTCCACGACGCCCGATGCGCTTTGCGTGACGACTTTGACCTTGCCGCTCTCGATCAGGAACAGCTCGCTTCCCTCGTCGCCCTCGTGCAGGATGAACTCGCCTGCCTCGAATCGCCGCAGGCGCCCCACGCGGTAGAGGTGATCGAGATCGTTTCGCTGGAGTCCCTTGAAAAGATGAGACTTCTCAACGAAGGCGCACTCCGCGAGCCGTCCCGAGATGAGCTCCTCAGCGCTTGTATCCTGCTCGTCCATTCCGAGACGGTTCTAGCAGATCCGAAAGCAATGCGCAATCTCACAAAGCGCATCCAGCCGGCCCGAAGACGCGCTCGAAGATCTCATCGGTCCGTCTCAGGACGGGCTGCAGGTCGAACAGCGCCTCCAGGTCCTCGCGCCCCAGCGCCCCGCATACGTCCGGATCCTCCGAGAGCAGGTCCAAAAACGCCCGACCTGCATCCCGGCTCGACTGGGCGTTCCGCTGAACCCAGGCGTAGGCGGTCTGTCTGGCCACGCCTGCTCGCACGAGCGCCAGCAGCACGGTCTGGCTGAAGACGAGCCCGCGGGTCAGGTCCAGGTTCTCGCGCATGCGGTCGGTGTCGACGTCCAGCCCGCGGAGGATTCCCGCCAGGCGATCGAGTGCATAGTCGGCCAGGATGAAGGCGTCGGGTGCGATCACCCGCTCGACCGAGGAGTGGGATATGTCGCGCTCGTGCCACAGGGCCACGTTCTCCAGGGCGGCCAGCGCATAGGAGCGCAGGAGCCGGGACACGCCGGTGAGGTTCTCGCAGCCGATCGGGTTCCGCTTGTGGGGCATGGCAGAGGAGCCCTTCTGCCTGGCGCGGAACGGCTCGGCCGCCTCGCCGACCTCCGTGCGCTGGAGGTGGCGGATGGTGACCGCGATCTTCTCCACCGTCCCGCCCAGGCAGGCCAGGCAGCAGAACAGCTCCGCATGCCGGTCTCGCTGCACGACCTGGTTGGAGATCGGCACGGGCTCGAGGCCGAGCTGCTCGCAGACCCGGCGCTCCACGGCGGGCGGGAGGTGGGCGAAGGTGCCCACGGCGCCGGAGAGCTTGCCCACGGCCACCGAGCGGCGGGCGGACAGCAAACGCTCGCGCTGCCGGCCGAGCTCCGCCCACCACAGGGCGCAGACCAGGCCGAAGGTCTGCGGCTCGGCGTGAATGCCGTGCGTGCGGCCAATCATGACGCTGTGCTTGTGGCGAAGCGCCTGGTCGCGCACGGCCTCGCGCAGGGAGTCCAGATCGCCAAGGAGCAGATCGATCGCCCTGCTGAGCTGGAGGCCCAGAGCCGTGTCGAGCACGTCGGAGCTGGTCATGCCCAGGTGCAGAAAGCGGGCCTGCGGCCCCATGCGGCGCTCCAGCAAGGTGAGAAAGGCGATCACGTCGTGATGGGTCTCGGACTCGAGCAACTCGATGGCCTGGATGTCCTCGGTGCCGATCTCCCAGCCGGCGGCCCGCAGCTCGGCCGCCGCCGCAGCCGGCACGAGCCCCTCGGCCGCCATGGCCTCCACGGCGGCCAGCTCGATGTCCATCCAAAGCTGGAAGCGGCACGGGTCCGACCAGATCCGGCCCATCTCCTGGCGGGTGTATCTCGGGATCATGGGCAGGTATTGTTCTTCACTGCCGGGGAGCAAGTCAACCACCCCGGCCAGAGCTCTGGACTGCTATTGACAGGCTGGCCCAAGCTGGGCACAATGGCTCGCAATCGAATCTATCCAAGGACGAGGAGGACCCATGCCCATCGACTTCCCGAGCGAGGAGTGGACCAAGGCCTACAAGGAGGCCATCAACAACGATCCCGAGTACAAGACTGCCGGGGCGACCTGGGAGGCCGGTCCCCTGGCCTTCGTGGTCAGCGCCGAGCCGGCCATCGGCATGGAGCAGGACGTCGCCTTCGTGCTCGATGTACACAAGGGCGAGTGTCGCGATGCCTACATCACAGAGATGGACGAAGCCCAGAAGCAGCCCTTCGTCATCACCGGCTCCTACGCCCAGTGGAAGGCGGTCATCAAGAAGGAGCTCGATCCCATCAAGGGCATGATGCAGGGCAAGCTCAAGCTCAAGGGCAACCTGCCCATCATCGTCCGCCACGTCAAGGCCGCCCAGGTCCTGGTCTCCAACGCAGCCCGGATCGACACCCGCTTTATGGATGAGTGACCATGAGCACCGGCGGCTATGGATCTGATCTGAGCTTCGCCTTCGCCCACACGCCGCGGATCGTCTTCGGTGCGGGCGCCGTGTCCGAGACGGGCGAGCAGCTCGGCTTGCTGGGCTGCAGCAAGGCCCTGATCGTGACCGACTCCTTCCTGGCGGAGAAGACCGACATGATCGCCCGCCTGGAAAAGGCGCTCGGGCCTCGCCTGGCGGGCGTGTTCGCGGGTGTGGTGCCGGACCCGACCGCGCCCTCGGTGGATGAAGGGGCCGACTTCGCCCGCGGCAAGGGCGCGGACGCGCTCATCTCGCTCGGGGGCGGAAGCGCCATCGATACGGCCAAGGCCATGGCGGTCGTGCTCACCGAGGGCGGCAAGCTGCTCGATCACGAGGGCTACCACAACCTCAAGCGGCGGGTGACGCCACACATCGCCGTGCCCACCACGGCCGGGACGGGCTCCGAGATGACCCTGGTGACCGTGATCACCGATCCCGAGCGGGGGCAGAAGACCTACGTGGGCTCCTACTTCCTGCACCCCGACGTGGCGGTGCTGGATCCGGAGCTGGTGGTCGGCTTGCCGCCCAAGCTGACCGCAGCCACGGGCATGGACGCGATGAGCCACGCCGTCGAGGCGCTCATCTCCTCGCTGAGGCAGCCGTTCTCCGACGCCTATGCCCTGCGGGCCATCGAGATCACCACCGAGTGGCTGCCGCGCTCGCTGAGCGAGCCCGGGGATCTTACCGCTCGGGGCCAGATGCTCATGGCGGCTTCCATGGCCGGCACGGCGTTCTCCAACGCCATGGTGAGCCTCAACCACGCAATGGCCCACTCGCTGGGCGCGATCTACCACGCGCACCACGGCACGCTGAACGCCATCCTGCTGCCCTACACGATGCGTTTCTTCAACGACGTGTGCGCGGAGCGCTTCGCCATGGTGGCCCGGGCCATGGGGGTGGATACTTCGGGCATGAGCGAGAGCGAGGCGGGCTTCAGCGCGGCCGATCGCATGCAGGATTTCATCGCCCAGGTCGGCCTGAACGAGCGGCTCGCGGATCACGGCGTGGACGAGGACGGCCTGGCCAAGGTGGCCGAGATGGCCGTGAGCGACGGGGCCATCATCTACAGCCCGAAGCCGGTCTTCGATACCGACGAGATCGCCGGCCTGCTGCGGCAGGCCCTGTGAGGAGGATGGCGGTGGAACCAAGCATCATCCTCGACGAGTCGGCCCGCGAGAACGGCCTGGCGATCATGCTTGCCGATCTCATCCGCCAGAACCTCGAGCAGCGGCCCGAGAAGGTCAAGGCGTTCAATCTGCTCAGGGCCGCGGTGGCGATCACCGCGACGGATGCCGAGGTGAGCCTGACGCTCTACTTCAACCACGGCAGCTGCGTGGTGCTCGATGGGTTGGTGGGCAAGCCCGATCTGCACATCGAGGCCGAGAGCGAGGCCATCCTCGGCCTGTCCACCGTGCCCGTCCGCTGCTACCTGCCCAACCTGCTGGACCCCAGCGGGCAGAAGATGGTCAAGGATCTGCTGGGCGGTGCGCTGAAGGTGCACGGCATGGCGTTCCACCCCTTGACGCTGCTGCTGCTGACGAACGTCTTTTCGGTGAGCGAGTAAGCGTTCAGGCGAACATGGCCTTGACGAAGGCCTCGGGATCGAAGGGGCGCAGGTCTTCGGCTTGCTCGCCGATGCCGATGAAGCGCACCGGGATGCCGAAGCTGTCGGCGATGCCGATGATCACGCCGCCCTTGGCCGTGCCGTCGAGCTTGGTGAGCACGAGCCCGCTGACCTCCAGGGCCTTGTGGAACTGCTTGGCCTGGTTGATGGCGTTCTGGCCGGTGGTGGCGTCGAGCACCAGGACGACCTCGTGGGGCGCACCGTCCGCGGCCTTGCCGCAGACCCGGTGGACTTTCTTGAGCTCCTCGATCAAATTGCGCTTCGTGTGCAGCCTGCCGGCCGTGTCGGCGATGACCAGGTCGGCACCCTGGCTGCGGGCCCGGCTGATGGCGTCGAAGATGACCGCGCCGGGATCGGCGCCGTGCTGACCCCGGACGACTTCGGCGCGCGCCCGCTGGCCCCAGATCTCGAGCTGCTCGGAAGCGGCCGCCCGGAAGGTGTCGCCCGCCGCCAGGATGACTTTCTTGCCCTCGCGGGTGTACTTCATGGCGAGCTTGCCGATCGTGGTCGTCTTGCCGGTGCCGTTGACCCCCACGACCAGCATGACGAATGGGCGGCTGGCCGAGATGTCCAGCGCGGGCGCCTCGATGGACAGCATGGAGCGGATGCGCTCCTTGAGCGACTCGAGCAGCCTGGACGGATCGGCGCGTTCCTTTCGGCCTATCTCTGACTGGATGAAGTCGACCAGCTTCTGGGCCGTGCGCACGCCGATGTCGGCCGTGAAGAGCAGCTCCTCGATCTCCTCGACCTCGTCCTCGCTGAGCCGACTGCGGCCGAACATGCGGGTCAGCCGGGAGACGAAGCCCTCGCGGGTCTTCTTGAGGCCGTCCTCGAGGCTCCGCGGCGCGGCCGGCGCCTCGGCCTCTGGCTCGGCTCCGAGGTCTGCTACGGGCTCCTCGGCTTCGAACTCGGCTCCAGGCACTGGTCCAGGCTCAGCTTCGGGTCTTGCTCCAGGTTCTGCTCCAGGCTCGGGGCCAGGCCTTGCTCCAGGCTCGGCTCCGGGTCTTGCTCCAGGATAGGCTCCAGGCTCAGCTCCGAGCTCGGCTTCAGGCCTTGCTCCACGCTCGGCTCCAGGCTCGGCTCCGGGCTCGGCTTCAGGCCTTGCTCCACGCTCGGCTCCAGGCTCGGCTCCGAGCTCGGCTTCGGGCTCGGCTTCGGGCTCTGCCGAGGCGCGCAGGGCCTGCTGGCTCAGCTCTCTCGACTCGAGATCGCGGTCCCGGCGCTCGGTCCGGCGCTGGCGGGCCCTCTCGATCATCTCGGTCTGGATGTCGACATCGGGCTCCTCCTCTTCCTCCTCCTCCTCTTCTTCCTCCTCCTCGGCCCCCCTCCGCGCCTCGGCCCACAGGCGCGCCGTCCGCGCGGCCTCGGCCTCGTCCTCGGTCATGTCCGCGAAGCGGTCGCGGCGCAGCAGCTTGCGCACGACCGCAAAGGCCAGCCAGGCGAAGAAGGCCAGCACCAGCACCAGCATGACGATGGCGAACGCGTCGCTACCGCCTTCGGCCTTCTCCGCCACGGAGGCCAGGTTGAAGCGGACGAGCCAGGGCATGACAGCTTGCCTCAGCCGGCCTTCTTGAGTGCGTCGGCCGAGCCGTCGGTCAGCCGGACCGTCACGATGGTCGAGATGCCGGGCTCCTCCATGGTCACGCCGTAGAGCCGGTCGAGCATCTCCATGGTCCGCTTGTTGTGGGTGATCAAGATGAACTGGCTGCTCGCGGACATCTCCTTGACCATGGCGTTGAACCGGTCGATGTTCACGTCGTCCAGCGGGGCATCGACCTCGTCGAGCAGGCAGAAAGGCGTGGGCTTGACGAGGAAGATGCTGAAGAGCAAGGCGACCGCGGTCAGGGCCTTCTCGCCGCCGGACAGCAGCTCGATGTTCTGCAGCTTCTTGCCCGGCGGCTGGACCGCGATCTCCACGCCGGCCTCGAGCAGATCCTGGTTCTCGTCCAGGCTCAGATGGGCGCGCCCGCCGCGGAACAACCGCGGAAAGACCTCCGTGAACTTCGCATTGATGCTTTCGAAGGCCTCCTTGAAACGCTTGCGGCTGGTGCGGTTGATCTTGACGATCACCTTCTGAAGCTTGTCCAGCGACTCGCTCAGGTCCTCGGCCTGTGTGCTGAGGAAGTCGTGGCGCTCCCTTTGCTGCTCGTACTCCTCCACGGCATTGGGATTCACGTCGCCCATTCGGTCCAGATCGTGCCGGATCTTCTGGGCGCGCTGCAGGGCCCCCTCTCCGGGGGGCGGTAAGAGGTGAAACGCGGACAGACACTCGAACAGCTCGGCCTTGTGTTGACGCCGCACGTCGTCGCGCAGGTGCTGCAAGCCGAGCTCGATCTCCTGCAGGTGCAGGTTGGTCTGGCTCAGCTCGAGCCCGGTCGATTCGAGTTCACGCCGCAGCGACTTGACCTGGTCCTGCTCGGCCTGGACCGCGGCCAGTTGCTTCTCGTAGGAGCTGCGGCGGGCTGCGAGCTCGGTCTGCTGCCGCTCCTTCGTGGCCAGCAGCGTGGAGATCTCCTGCTGGCTGTCCTCGATCCTCTGCTTGCCCTCGATCGACTGGATGTTGCCGCTGGAGATGGCCGAGTGGAGCTTCTCGACCCGCGACTCCAGATCCTGACGGGTGCGAAACAAGTGCTCCAGGTTGCGGCGGCTCGACTCGCAGCGCTCCTCGGCCGAGGCCGACTGGACCCGCAGCTCGGTCACTTCCTGGACCAGCTCCGCGAGCACGCCCTTTTCCTTCTCGCTGCGATCGCGGGTCGAGCGGATCCCGGCCGCGATCTCCTCCTGGCGGGCGCGCAGCTCGTCGATGCGCCGGGTCGTCTGCTCCTTCTCCTGGCGAGCGCTCGCCAGCTCGTCCTGGAACCTGCCGTGCTCCTCCACGAGATCGCGGGCGCGATCCTCCGTCTGGGCGAGCTGCTCGTCGAGGTGGCCGAGGTCCTTTTTCTGATCGACGATCCGGATCTCCTCGTCGTGGGAGTTGTCGCGCAGGCTGTCGATCGCGGCCTGACAGGACGCGATGCGCGAGCGGAGCTTGCCCTGGCGATCCTGAACCATGCGATGCTCGGCTTCGAGGGACTGGAGCCTGTCGGTCAGCTCGCGGATCTCCCGCTTGCTCTCGAGCAGATGGGTCCCGGCTCCCTCCAGCGAACCGCCGGTGAGCACGCCCTGGGGCTCGAGGATCTCCCCGTCCAGCGTGACGAGGGTGGCGCGGTGGCCGTTGGCAGACCAGACCTGCAGGGCGGTCGAGAGATCCTCGACCAGCACCACGTCGCCCAGCAGGTAGTCCACCACGCGATCGTACTCGCTCCGGTAGTCCAGCAGGCGCTGGATGGGCCCGATGACGCCAGGACCGCTCACGAGGGCATCCTCGCGACGGCCCGACGGCCGCAGGTCCATCGGGATGAAGGAGGAGCGCCCCTCGCTCTCGGACTTCAAGTAGTCGACCGCCTCCAGGCCGGCCTGCTGCGACTTGACGATCACGCTCTGCAAGCGGTCGCCCAGCACGGCCTGCACGGCCGTCTCGTAGCGCGGCGGGGCTTGCAGGATGTCGGCCACCAGGCCGACGAACTGGTCGTCCTCGCGCGCATGGCGCATCACGCACTGCACGCCGCTGAGGCAGCCCTCGTAGTTGCGCTCGATCTCCTGCAGCGACTCCAGCCTCGATCGGCGGCGCTCGATCTCCTCCCGCAGCGCCATGCCCCGCGCTTCGTTCTCCCGGGCCTGGCTCTGGAGCTCGACGAGGGCGTTCTCCTCGAACTCGCGTCTCTGGACCAGGTCGAGGTGGAGCTGGCGAAGCTCGGTCAAGCGCTCCGACCCGGAGCTCTTGCGAGACTTCATCTCCGCGATGCGCTCGTCCAGCGCGCTGCGCTCTCCGGTGGCCTGACCGAGCCGGCTCTGGATGTCCAGGATGCGCTGCTGGAGCTGTGCCAGGCGACCGCGCAGCTCGGCCGCTTCCTCTCCCAGCCGCTCCCGGGCCTGGCGATCGGAGTCGATCTGGCGCTCCATCCGCTCGACCTCGGTCGCCTGGCGGGCGCGCACTTGCTCTCTTTCGTCCAGGCGTCTGGCCGCCGTCCGGGCGAGCTCGGCCAGCTCGTCTCTCTCCTGCTCCGCTCGCTCCACCTCGCCCGAAAGCTCCTTGAGCTGGCCGCGCAGGGCCTGGACCTCCTGCGCGGTCTCCTGGCCTCGCTGGGTCAGCCCCTCCACCTCCCGGCTGAGGAACTCGACGTTCTGCTCGCAGAGCCGGATCTGGTTGTCCGTCGAGAGCAGGCGCTCCTGGAGATCGGCGAGCCCGCGGTCCTCGTCGAGCAGCACAGTCCGGCCTTGCTCCACGGATGCATCGAGCCGCGCAATCTGGCTGTGGAGCTCGGCCTCGCGCATCTGCAGCCGCTGCTGCTTGCCGTGCGCATGGCGCTGCAAGGCCTGCAGCTCGAGGCAGCGATGGGCCGCATCGTGGAGCTCGATCTCGCGGAGCTGGCCCCTGAGCTTGTGGTAGCGCGCAGCCTTGCGGGCCTGGCGTTGCAGCGAGCCCATGCTGCGCCGGATCTCCAGGAGCACGTCCTGGACCCGGAGCAGGTTCTGGCGCGTGTACTCCATCTTGCGCTCGGCCACCTTGCGGCGGGCCTTGTACTTGCTGACGCCGGCGGCCTCCTCGATGAGCGAGCGCCGCTCGGTGGGCTTCTGGCTGACGAGCAGACCGATCTGGCCCTGGCCGATGATGGAGTATGCCCGCGTGCCCACGCCGGTGCCCATGAAGAGCTCCTGGACGTCCAGCAAGCGACAGGCCGTGCGGTTGATCGTGTACTCGCTCTCGCCGGAGCGGAAGAGCCGCCGGCCGACCCGGATCTCCGGGTAGTCGGCATACTCGGGGGGCATGTTGCGGCCGTCGTTCTCGAAGGTCAGCATCACCTCGGCCATGCCCATGGGCGGCCGGGTCTCGCTGCCCGCGAAGATGACGTCCTCCATGAACTTGCCACGCAGCTTGCGGGCGCTCTGCTCGCCCATGACCCAGCGGATGGCATCGACCACATTGGACTTGCCGCAGCCGTTGGGGCCCACGATGCCGGTGATCCCATCGTCGAAACGCAAGCGCGTACGCTCGGTGAAGGACTTGAAGCCGATGATGTCGAGCTTTCGGATCTTCACGTCTGGGCCTCGGTGATTATATAGCGCAATGTAACGTCATGTAGTGTGTTTTCAATCTGCGTATCGCCTTGATCTTTAGCTGATATCGAAGCGAGCAAGAGAACTAGCACAGCCTCACGTCCCTGTAAAGGGAAAAAGTGCCCTCGATCCACATCCGGATGGGGTAGCCCCGGCCCCTCACCCCATATCTGGTATGGCCGCGCTTGCGAAGCGCTGGAAGGGCTCCTCGCGGCGGACGGCCTCGAAAAAGGGATCGTCTCGCAGCCACTCCCGGACCGATGGGGCGTGGATCTCGGCGGCGCGCTGCAGGTGGAGCAGGCAGGCGTCGACCCTGCCCTGGTGCGCGTAGATGGCCGCCAGGTTGTAGTGGGCGAAGATATTGTCCTCATCGCTGGCCAGGACCTCGACGAGCAGGCTCTCGGCCTTGTCGAGGAAGCCTGCCTGCAGGTAGGCCAGGCCCAGGTCCACCTCAGCCTCGGCGCTGCCGAGCTGCTGCCGGGCCGTCTTGAGGTGCTCGATGGCCTCGTGGACCTCGCCGCGATCCAGCAGCAGCACCCCCAGCTCGCGCCGGGCCAGGCCGTCGTCCGGATCCAGCTCCAGCGCCGAGCGAAAAGCCTGCTCGGCCTCCTCGAACTCGCCGATGTCGGCGCTGCACACGCCCAGCTCCAGCAGGGCGTCCACCTGGTCGGGATCCATGGCCAGCGAGATCTGCAGCTCCCGCTTGCCGAGCTGGTGACCGTAGCCCGTCAGCAGGGCCCCCAGGTGGTAGTGGGTCGTGGGGTCGTCGGGCGCCAGCTTCACCGCGGCCAGCAGGTCCTCCAGCGCGTCCAGCATCCGACCCTGCTCCACATAGACGCTCGCGCGGTTGATGCGCGGGAAGGGATCCTGGCCGTCGAGCTCGATGGCCCGGTCGAACTCGCACAGCGCCTCGTCGAGCCAGCCGCGATCCGCGAGCTCGATCCCGCGCTGGTTGAGCTTCTCACCGCGCGTGTTGCCGGGGCCCTCTCCCATGGCAGATGATCATACGCCGGGCGGGCGACGGCCGTCAACCAGGGTGAAGGCGACGATCTCGCTGCACGCGCTGGTGCGCAGGGGGGGACCGAAGGTGCCCGTGCCCGAGGACACGTGCAGGGAAAAGGAGCCCGAGCGGTGCAGACCTCGGTCGCGTCCCCTGTAGATCAGTCGGCTGAGGAGGCCGAAGGGGAAGATCTGGCCGGCGTGGGTGTGACCGGATAGCTGCAGGTCGAAGCCCAGCTCTCGGTTCAGCCGACAGGTGGTGTCGGGCGTCCAGTAGGTAGAGAAGTGCTGGTCGGTCGCGCCCACGCCGCGCTGCACGATGTCGGTCGGCGTGTGGAAGAGCAGGATGCTCGCCCTGTCCGCTGCGAGCGCGCGTCGGAAGGCCGCCAGCTCCGCCTCGCCCGATAGGCCGGGATAGGCCACCCCGGCGATCTGGACACCCTCCACCTCCACCACCTCGCGGTCGAGCACGCGGAGCCGGGTCCGCTCCAGCGCGGGCCCGGCCCGGCTGTAGAGCTCGTGGTTGCCCGCGACGAAGAAGACGCCGCCTTCGGCCTCGAGGCTGTCGATGGCCGGGAGCAGGGAGGGGAAGTCCCCTCCCAGGCCGTCGATGAGATCGCCGGTGATGACGACCAGGAAGGGATCCAGAGCCCGGACCTGCCTGGCTACCCGGCGCATGAACGCGACGCCGTGAACGGGCCCGAGATGGAGATCGGAGAGCTGGACCAGCACGCGTCCCTGCCAGGCCTGCGGCAGGCCTCGAATGGCCAGCTCGTATCGCCGCAGCTGCGGGTGGCGGGCTCTCCAGTACCCCCAGGCCGTGAAGCCCACCGCCAGGCCGATCGCGACCAGGGCGGTCCAGGGATGGAAGTCCAGGCCCAAGGCCAGGGCTGCGGTCGAGACCAGCCAGCCGGCGCCGGCCACCAGCAGGAGGTGGATGAACAGGCCCATCCAGACGGCGGCCAGGACGTAGAAGGCGCGGGAGATCCGGCTCTGCCAGAGCTTGACCAGGAGCATGGTAACGAGGAAGCTCGCCGAGAGCCCGAAGGCGCTGGCCAGCAGGCAGGTGCGGAGCAGGCCCGGCTGAATGCCGAAGGCGCGCACGGCCGATACGTAGAGCAGGTAGTGGCCGCCCACCAGGAGGCCCAGGATCGTCCCGAGCAGGAGGATGAGTCTGCCGACCATGCTCGAAAGAGACTACACCACCGGCTCCCGGCCTTGAAGCCCTTGCGCGGGCGGTGCTAGAGTGGCGCCGGAGGCGAGCCGGAATGGCGGAGCAGGCCAGCGGTCCACGAGCGGTTGAGAAAGGCGGAAGGACGTGGGTGTGGCTGCTGAACGTCCTGGTGCTCTTCAACGTCGTCGCCCAGACCTCGCTGGTGCTCATGCTCGCGCTCGGGTCGCAGGGCGCCGGGGCGGCGCCGGTGGCCGGCGGCGCGGTGGTGGCGCTGTTCGTGCTGGCGGTCTTCTACGCTCGCTGGCTCTTTCCGACGCTGGGTACGGGACAGATCATGCTCGTCCTGGCGCTCAAGGAGTCCGGCGTGCTCGTGCTCCTGGGCCTGGCCGGCGGCCTGGTCTTGCTGCTCCGCTGGCTCTTCTAGAAGGAGGTGTTCTCGAGATGAAGACACTCGCCCTGTTTTTGGTTCTCGGCTGGGCCAGCGCGGTGGCGGCCGGCCCTGCGAGGACCCATCCCTTCGGCTGGGAGGACATGTTCGCCATGGTGCGCCTGGCCGATCCCCGGCCCGCGCCCGACGGCTCTCGGGTCCTGGTCTCCGAAACCCGCTTCGACATCGAGGCCAACAGCTCCAACACGGACCTGGCTCTGATCGACAGCCGCGGCGAGCACCGGCGCCTGACCTTCACGCCCGAGGTGGACACGAACGGCCGCTGGACGGCCGACGGGAGGTCCATCCTCTTTCTGTCCAGCCGTTCGGGCTCGATGCAGATCTGGCGGCTGCCGGCGGATGGCGGCGAGGCGTGCCAGGTCACGACCTTGCCGGTCGACATCGAGGGCTTCGAGCTCGCGCCCGGCGATGGGCGGGTGCTGTTCTGGGCCCGGGTCTTCCCGGACTGCAAGGATCTCAAGTGCACGGCCGACAGGCTGGCCGAGCTAGCAAAGAGCAAGGTCAAGGCGCGCATCTTCGACCGGCTGATGATCCGGCACTGGGACAGCTGGTTCGAAGGTCGGCGCAACCACCTCTTCGTCATGGACCTGGAGGCGGGAAAACCCATCGATCTGACCCCGGGCTGGGACCAGGACACCCCCACCGTCCCGTGGGGAGGAGCGGACGAGTTCGACTGGTCGCCCGACGGCAAGACGGTGGCCTTCGCCTCCAAACCGTCGAAGAACGAGGCCTGGCACACGAACACCGAGATCTACCTGATGCCGGCGTCGGGCAAGGGCAAGCCGAGCTGCCTGACCTCCGCCAACCCGGCCTGGGACACGCATCCGGTCTTCTCGCCGGATGGCAAGCAGCTCGCCTACCTGGCGATGGACAGGCCGGGCTTCGAGGCGGACCGCTTTCACATCGTGATCCACGACCTGTCGAGCGGGCGCAAGCGGCCGCTCGCGAAGGACTGGGATCGATCGGTGAACGAGATGATCTGGTCGGCCGACGGCCGGACGCTCTACGCGACCGCCTCGGAGCACGCGCGGCTCAAGATCTTCGCCGTGGACGTGGCGAGCGGCGCGGTCAAGGCCATCGTCGAGGAGGGGAGCAACAGCTCGCTCACGCTGACCCGCACCGGGGAGCTCGTCTTTCTGCGAGACCGGATGGTCCACCCGCGAGAGGTCTTCGTCCACAACCCGGCCAGCGGCGATACGCAAAGGCGGAGCCGCGTCAACGACGCGCACCTGGCGAGCGTGCGCATGAGCGAGCCCGAGGATTTCTGGTTCGAGCACGACGGATCTCGGATCCACGGCTGGCTGCTCAAGCCGGTGGGCTGGCAGAAGGGGCGAAGCTACCCGCTCGCCTTCCTGATCCATGGCGGCCCGCAGGGCTGCTGGGGCGACGACTTCCACTACCGCTGGAACCCCCAGTTCTACGCCGGCGCGGGCTACGCGGTCGTGGGGATCGATTTCCGCGGCTCGACGAGCTACGGCCAGGCCTTCGTGGACGCCATCCGCGGCAACTGGGGGCCCGGTCCCTACTCGGACCTGATGGCCGGACTCGAGCACGTGCTCGAGAAGAATCGATTCATCGATCGCAAGCGCATGTGCGCCCTGGGCGCTTCCTTCGGCGGCTACATGATCAACTGGATCGCGGGCCAGGAACATCCCTTTCGCTGCCTGGTCAACCACGACGGCGACTTCGACACGACCAGCTCCTACTTCAACACCGAGGAGCTGTGGTTCCCCGAGTGGGAGATGCAGGGCACGCCCTGGGAGAGCCGCGAGGTCTACGAGCGCAACTCTCCATTGCGCCACGTCGCCCGCTGGAAGACGCCCATGCTGGTCATCCAGGGCGCCCTGGACTTCAGGGTGGTCGAGACCGAGGCCTTCTCGACCTTCAACGCGCTGCAGCGAAAGGGGATCGAGAGCAAGCTCCTGTACTTCCCGGACGAGAACCACTGGGTGCGCAAGCCCCAGAACTCACGGCTGTGGCACCGTACCGTGCTCGCGTGGTTGAACCGCTGGACGCGAAAGTAGGAGGGATCTCATGAGGAGCTGGCCTGCGCTTCTCATGGTGTGTTGCTTGCCAGCTCCGCTTGCATGGTCGGATACGGCTGCGAACGAGGTGGAGAGCGCAACGCGGCCGTCCGCGCAAGCCAGCCCCGAGCCGGAGGGATTGACCTGGATCCGAAGCCGTTTGTCCGGCATCGAGCTCACCAGGAGCGAGGTGACCGTGGCCCAGTATCGCGCCTGTGCGCTGGCCGGCAGGTGCGAGAAGCCGAGGTCGAATCGATCGAGCCACCACTGCAATTGGGGCCATCCCGACCGGGAGCAACATCCGATCAATTGCGTGGACTGGTATCAGGCCAAGGCATTCTGCGAGTGGGTGGGCGGCAGGCTGCCGAGTGAGCAGGAGTGGTTCGCGGAAGCATCGAACGGAGGCAGGCGGAGGTATCCCTGGGGAGACGCCGAGGCGAGCTGCAGGTTTGCGGTCATGCCCGACGAGGAGCTCGGCTGCGGAAAGAGATCCACCTGGCCGGTCTGCTCGCTGCCCGCAGGAAACAGCGTGAGCGGGCTGTGCGACCTGAGCGGCAATGTATGGGAGTGGACGTCGTCTTCCAGGAAGGGCCGACGCGTGCTGCTCGGCGGTTCATGGAACCGAGGCAGCCCGGTCCTCCTGAGCGCGAAGGCTCGGAAATACCTCCAGCCGTCACGCAGATACACGAGCATCGGCTTTAGGTGTGGGCGATCGCGGAGCTGATGGGCTCAACCTGCCCGCTGTCTCCTGGGCTCGCAGGCCTTGGTGCTTCTCGGCACCCGGACAGGGCACTTGCACAGGGGACAGATGGATCCGGCTCGCTGGATGGTGCGGCAGTTGGGGCACAGTGTCATCTGGATCATGGTGGGGCTCCGTTTCTGTCCTGTCCTGCTTCGTCCGCCTGGACGACTCTAGATACAGCAAATGACGTGCCAGTTCCCGCTTTCTAGTGCACAGCAGAAACGCGGGGTTGGAAGGGGATGATTTCGGCAGGGACCTGAGAGTGAGCAGTCTGTGCGCCATCTGCGTCACACCCGGGCTCCACAGACACATCTTCGACCGACGCGAGGGCCATCGCGTCTTTCAGGTGGGAAGGGGCCAGGTGGGCGTATTTCTGGCTCATGGCCAGGGTGGAGTGACCGAGAACAAGGCTGACCTGGTAGAGGGTGGCGCCGCCCTGGACCATCGCGCTCGCCGCGCAGTGCCGCAGGTCGTGGAACCGCAGGTTGTCGATGCCGGTCTTGTCGACGGCCGCCCTCCACCGCTTGTGAAGGCACGGAGCCGACCACGATCGGCCCTCGAAGTGCAGCACGGGCGCACCCGACACGGCCCGGGTCCGGGCCCGCTCGAGCACCCTGCGCATGGTGGTGTTGATGGGGATGGGGCGCCCCTTGCCCGACTTGGATGCAGCCGCGGGGATGCTGATCTGGCCGGTCCGGAGGTTGATCCAATCCCAGCGCATCGCCAGGAGCTCGCCCCTGCGCATGCCGGTCGACAGCGCGGCCTTCACGATGTCCCGGATGTCCTCGCCGCAGGCCTCGAGCAGCGTACGGATCTCCGCCTTGCCCAGGAAGCGCACGCGCTCGTTGTTGGGTGGCGGGGTGGGGAGCTTCGGCTTCGATGGGATGAGCCCGCGCTTCACCGCGTAGGTCAGGGCGCCAGAGAACACGCCCAACTCCCGGTTGCAGGTCGCGGGCGCCGCGCCCTCGGCCAGCCGCTGACGCCTGTAGTCTTCCCCGGTCGCCTCGGTGATGCTGGCGATGGGCAGGTCCCGGCCGAGCCTGCTCGCTACGTTGTCAAGGCAGCTCCGATCGCGTAGGAGATTGCCGGGCTTCCTGAGCGGCCGCAGGTGCTCGAGGTAGGCATCCCGGAGCTCGCCCAGGGTTGTCCTGCAGCGCTTGGCCCGGTCGATGTACTTGTTCTCAGCGATCGAGACCTCGATCTTGCTGAGCACCCGCGTCGCGGTCCTGCGGTCCGGCCCGATGCGCTTGCGCCGCAGCCGACCGCCCGGGTCCCGGTAGGAGATGCGCCAGGCGGGGTCAATCTGCGCGCTCCACTCATGCCCGCAGCCCGGGCAGGTCAGAGACCACGACTTGCGCCGGTGCTCGGTCTCCGGGACGTGGGCCTGTGCCGCGTGCCCGCAGGCCGGGCAGTCGGCGCGTGCGAGTCTGAAAAGAGCCACGGTTCACCTCCAATCTCGCGCCCAGGGCTGCCCGGACGGCACGCCCAGGGGCTTGGACGCCTCGGCCCTTGCCGGGGTATGCGTTGACCCGCTCGAAGCGCCCAGGGGGCGCGTAGGGCGCCGGGTCCAACCGGTCACGGGTCGGACGTGGTAGACCGGCTCGCTCTCGCCGGGGCGGTAGTATCCGGCCTCGCCGGTGTGCGGCCGTACAAGCTCGGTGTCCCGGAGCCGACGCGGCAGCTCATGCGGTGCGAAGCTCCAGGCGAAGCACGACGGCATGAAGCGACGCCCGGCCCAGGCCCGGCCGTGGTCGTCAACAATCGCGTATCGGGTCGCCATGGTGTCACCTCGCTTTCTCGCCGGTGAGCCACCGACAGGTGGCCCCCTTGCGCAGCCGGTGGGTTCGGGAACGGCCCAGCCACCCGCGTTCGATCGGGCAGCCGACCGCGGCCAGGGCGCCGAGCAGCCGCCAGGTCGATCTGCGAGTCATCTTGATACGCCTGGCGAGCTCCCCGACCGTGACCGGGCCCGAGGTCATGATGCGCGCCGCCAGCAGGCCGTTGCGCAAGGCAGCAAGGCGGCCGTGACGGGGGCGCTTGCTACGCTTTACCATGTGGCACCTCCCGGAGCTCGAAGCTCCCCTTGCTACGAATCAACCAAGCTCGCTTCCCGGCGCGCTCGTACAGGGCCACGGTGCCGGCGGGCTTCGGGCCGTCGGGCATGTCGGCCAGGTGCCAGCCCGCGGCGCCCAGGGTGCTGTGAGCTTTGAGCGCGTCGCTGGCTGCCACGATTCGGCCGGTCATGGCGCACCTCGTTCGAGATGCGCTGCGCGGGCGGCAAGCATGCCCAGCGCGGCGGTAACATCGGGCGGCGTGACCGCAACGGAGGGCCTCGCCACCCCGAGGCGAGCTCCCAGGTCGGAAAGCAAGGCATCGCTCAACCCGCGCAGGAAGTCTGCCCGGGTGGCCGTCGCCACGAATGCCGGCAGGAATCCGCTCTCGAGCAGGCCCAGGGCTTCGCCGGCCCGCACCTCGATCAACTCGATACCGTCTTGCACGATGACTTCGGGCGTCAGGCTCAAGCTCTCGCCGAGCAGGAGCCGGCCCTTGTCGAGCTCAGCGCGCATGGCGCTTCGGCCCTTTGACAGCATCATGGCTGTCACTCCACAGTCTCGAAGGTGAGATCATCCAAGCCCGCCTCTTTCAGCGCTTGCTTGGCCAGGTCGGTGAGCAGCCCGTCCTCGGCATCCACGAGGAACCGATACACGTCCTCGGGCTCCTCGCACAGCTCGGCCTGGTAGGTGTCGTGCTCGCCCTGCCAGCACGTCCGGCGCACGATCTGCACGACGTGCTTGCCGGCCTTCGTCTGGTAGATGTCGATCTCCGTCCATCGATTCTGATTCGGCCCGGTGTGAGACTTGCTCGAGCACTCGGCGAGTAGCTCGCCCTCGAACCTGAGACTGCGCTTTCCGTCTCGACGTAGTGTGTGGGTTTTGGGGTTGTCCATGGGAAACCTCCGCGCACAAGAAAGCCGGCCGACCCGCTCGAGAAGCATTCCGCTGACTAAGGCAGGAGTGCGACGCGAAGACAGATCGGCCGGCAATCTTGTGGTTTTGGTTTTCATCACACTCCTGCCTTAGTCGCCCCCAGGATCCCACAACCCGGGCAGGCCGTCAAGTCTGGTCACGCATAGATCCCTGTCAGGCCACCGTGCCCGGAGAGCCGCCAGCAGCAAGGCTTTCCGCGTTCGGTGCTGGCATACCTACTGCGATCCGCCCCGGGCGGCAGCCGTGAGCAGATCGACAAAAGCCGTTGCGCCGACTACAGCGACAAGTCGGGTGTCGTCGAGCCGGACCACGACTACACCACGGCCAGCCCGGGCAGCCTCGAACGCAGCCTCATGGATCCGGCTCTCGGGCCATGGACGCGGCCGGGCCAGCGCCGCAAGCTGCACGGCGGCCGATCCGGACCCGGGAAGCGGCGCCTCATCGCGCGACGGCATCGGCCGACCCCGTGCATGCCTCGGAGCACCCGCGCTCCGTGGGAGTGCTCACCGTGCCCCGTTTCGGCTCAGAATCGGGATCTGGCGCCCATAGCCCGGGCGGCACGGGCTCGAACCGTCGGCCCATGCGATACGACCAGAGCGGGCAACGGTAGGCTGTGCATCGGGCAACCTCGCCGCGCTGATTCGCGCAACAATCCAGACATCGGAGCCGAACCGCAGCGGCCAGGGTGATCTCCGGTTGCCTCGGTGCCGACAGGTAGGAATCCAGGCTCATGAGTCGCTGCTTTGCCATGTCAGCTCCCCTCGGCCGGATCGGGCGCGGCCTGCCTGCGACGGCTCGGGTCCGGCGCGGGCTGCGCGGCCTTGGGCGCGGGCGGCGGGTCGGTGTAGTAGTCGTTGCGCCTGCCCCACGCGCAAGCATGCGCTTGCTTCAACGCCGAGCTGGCGTCTGATGACAAGTCGCCCTTGTTGCGCCGCAGGAACCAATCGCGCGCAGAAGCGCCATCTTTCGTCTCGCAGCACTCGCCATTGTCGCAAAGCAACAGGCGGCCGCCGGTGCAAAAGTAGATCGAGACCGATCCGGCCTGGGCGATGCAGCGACCGTTCGCCTTCATCGATGCGACTCGCTCGGCCCAGCGCTTACGGCCGGCCTCGACGACTCGGATCACCTCGTCAACTTCGTCCATGAGCGCCTGCCCGCGCAGCGGCGGATCGGGTTCACGTCTTGCGGCCATGGGTTCACCTCCGATCTTCAGGGGCCGCGACAAGGCGGCCTGCTCGTGTTCGTCTGCTCGACCGTCGCCGGGGAGTCGGCAGCGGCCAGGGCCACGTCCTCGCAAGTGCCTCACTCGCCGCCATGGTAGATCCGTCGCTGCGAGCGCTCGGCCCGGTCAACCAGGTCGTGGGCGCGATTCAGCTTGCGCGTCACCGCGCCAATCTCCGCCCTCAGCTCGACGGCCTGCCGGGCCCGCTCGCGGCTCTCGTCTCGGCCGTCGAGCTTGTCTTGCAGCAGATCGATGCGCGCTTTCGTCTCGCCCGTCGCGTGCCGACCAGCCACGATGGCGCGACGACAGGCCACGAGAACGACCGCGCAATCGGGATCGTCGGACGTGAGATTCGCGATTGCACCGTCAACCTCGCCCGGTCGGGTTGTGAAGCGGTACAGCAAGCGCTCGACGTGCATCTCTTCGGAGGGCGTCAGCGGCTTGTAGTTGGGCCGCGACGGAGCCGAGAAGGCATCGATCCGCTTGCGCAAACTCGCCTCCGTGCTCGTGACCAAGACGAGCAGGTCACGGCACGTGCTGATGCTCTTGGCGTGCGCGGATTCGAGCTCCTCGACCTGGGCCTCCTCGCGAAGCCGCGAATAGCCGGGCTGGCCGATGATCTTCTCGCGCTCGGCCTGCCACAGCGAAAGCGTGGCTTCGATGCGCGCGCGCCTGTCGGCGATCATGTCGTCGAGCTCGCGGACCTGCTGCCCGAGCTCGGCGGCCGTCGTGTCGAGCTGGTGCAGACCGCCGCTCGCTGCGACTTGCTGGGCGATGCGATCGCCCTCGCTGTTAGGGGTCTGGGGATTCGTTGCCATTGGTTCATCTCCTCGCCGCAAAGCGGCATGTAAGCGCGCACAGGCGCGCGTGTTCACTTCAGGTCCGGGTCGCTCGGTGGCCTGCTGCTCACGTCGATCGCCGAGCGGATCTGCTCAAGCGTGGCACCGCTGCCGATCACGATCGTGTCGGGCGGCCGGTCTGGTCCGTTGTCCACGCCCATGATCAGCGCGTCGGGGCCGTCGCCGATCACGATCAACTCGCCGTCGTATTCGTGTTCATGATTCGTCATCGTCTCCATCCTCCAATTCCTTTGCAGGCCCGGGCGCCACCCGGAAGTCGCCGGCTTCGATGCGCCGGCGGATCGCGATGAGCAACTCAGAAGGCCCCTCGGGAAGATTCGGCGGTTGCTTGTCGAGCGCGAGCAGGCGCGCTCTGCGTTCTGAGATTGCCAACAGGATCTTCGCATGCGCGATCTGCGCTCGACGCTTCCAGTGCGCGGCCCAAAGGCGATCGAGCCTGTCGAGCTCGAGCCGGCGGCAGTGCTCGGCGGGTTCGGCCATTGCCCGGTCGAGGCCAGCCTGGACAGCGCGGAACGCGCCGCTGTGATCCGCGTATCCCAACGTGGCCGCGATCTCCGCGTAGCCCTTGCCCGCGGCCCTGAGCTCGAGGGCCTTCGCTTGCTTTTGAACGGCGGCCGTTCGCCTGGGCGACAACCGCGTCTCACCCTTGCCGCGCCTCGTTCTTTTCGGTGTTTTGTGAGTCGTCATGACGTGCTTTCCAATCCCAGGCCTGCGGCGACCGCATCGGCCCGCGCGTCGACTTCAGCGGCAAGAGCGGCCAGCTCGGCGGCGGCCTGCTGTGCGCGACTTGGCAGTGCCGGTGCTGTCTCGCCGCTCGAAAAGCCGCTCTGGCTGGGGATTTCTGGCGACGGCGTCGGACCGGGGATCGCACAGGGATCTTGCTCGGCGCCCTGCCCGCTTCCGAGTCGACCCAGACCCAAGCCTGAGAGCGAATCGGCAAGCCGCCAGGCGCAGCCGGCAACGGCCACGAGCTCGAGCCTCAAGACAGGTGCCCGGGCGGCCAGGGCGGCGAGCATGGATGCGATGCGCAAGGATTCGCTCGCGCCCTGGAGCACAGCGCGGCGGTCTTGCGCCTGCTCATGCTCGAGGGCCTCGACACGGGCCGCAAGCTGCTGGGGGTCGGTAGTCATGGGCTCACCTCACATGTCGTCAACGACCCGCCCGCCAATGAACTTCAGCTTGAGCTCATCGCGGCGGCCGTGTCGGTTCTTTGCGATGCCTACGAACAGATCCTCTGAGAACGGCTCCCGATGCAGCAGGACAACCAGGTCGGCGTCTTGCTCAAGCGACCCGCTGTCTCGCAGGTCTGACAACCTCGGCGGGTCTTTCTCTGCATCCCTGCCCGGGCGCCTTACCTGCGAAAGCAGATACACGACAAGCCCCGTCTGGGCTGCCAGGTCCTTGAACATGCGGCTTGCGGCCTGCACCTCAAGATTGCGATTCTCGGCGCGCGGCAGGCTGAGCCGTTGCAGGTAGTCGACGAACAGCACCTTGATCCCCTGCGAGCGCTGGAGCCGCGCGGCAGCCGAGCAGATCCGCTCCGGCCGGATCATGGTTGCCCAGCGTATCGGTAGGGTCTTGATCGTCTCGCGGGCCGCTCGCAGGTGCTCGATCTGATCCGGTCGCAGCCCGCCAGGGCGCCGGAAAGCATCCACGGGAACCCGGGCCTCTGCCGCGAGCAAGCGCCAGTCGCATTCCTCGATCGACATTTCGGCCGAGCAGAACAGGCTTGGAGCATCCAGGTTGCGCGCGATCTGCAAGGCGAGCTGGCTCTTGCCTACCGAGGTACGCGCGCCGATGATCGCAACGTGGCCCGGACCGGGCGCGTAGTCGTCGAGCAGGACAAAGCCCGTCGGGATGCGGCCGGGCACCTCGCCGGCCTGGATCTTCATCAAGTGCTCAAAGGACCCAGGCAGCGAGTCCTCGACGGACACGATCTCCGAATCCGCGGGCTCCGGCATGGAAGCAAGCCGGGCGACGGCATCATCGGGTGTAAGCTCGGCGCGCTCGAGATCTGCTGCGGCCAGGTGCATCTGAGCGATCACCGTCGCTCGCCGATTCCCTGCCCGCAGCGTCTCGACCCATTCGGGCCACACGGTGCGGCCCGCCACCACAAAGACGTTCTCGATCAGATCGTCGATCGTCTCCCGGGGCAGCGCCGAGCCGTCTGTGACGTCGAGCAACGCGGTTCGCTCGCCCGCGTCGACCCGGCGCTTGATCCATTCGTAGACCTCGCACAGCGCGAGACTCGGGAGCTCGGAGGGCTCGAGGTCGAGCTCGGCCACGAGACCGGGATCGTGGATTGCAGCCGCGACGATCCGACGCGCGGCAAGATCCCGCTCTCGGCGCCATGGGCTATCAGGCGGGGGGCGAGATTCGGCCAGGCGGGGCAGCAGGGAATCCACATCCAGGGGCGGGCCTTCGTGGATCCGGAAGCGGTAGCCCGGCCGGCGGGCCGGGAGATAGAAGGCCTGGCTCGGCGGGAGCTCGTCCAGCCCCGGCAGGAGACGCCGCGCCCATCGCGCGAGCATGCGGACCTCGAACGCCGAGCACGGCCGGGAGAGCGGCAACACCGCGCGCCAGCGCGGGGTACGCTCGGTGTGGCTCCAGCTCGTGTGCCCAGCCCAGCACACGGAGTCGAAGACACGATCAAGCATCTCGAGGCCCACCCGGCAGGCGTCGCCGTCCAGGGCGAGGGCGAAGACGGCTCGGAGATTCGAGCCGCGCCGGTGCCCATTCTCGAACGAAGCGAAGGCCCATTGCTCCTGTCCGTCCTTGCCGCGTGCTTCCGGCGGGTGCTCGAGCAGCTCGGCCAGCTCGGCCAGGCCCAGGGTGAAGGGCTGGCCGTTGCGCGGGTGCTCGCGGTCGGGCCAGCGCATACCCTGGAAGGCCGGGGGGGCGCCCTCGGGGGCGGGGCAGGGCTCGGGCACGGTCGAGGTCTTCGCGCGGCTCCTGGCGTGCCCAGGCGACGGAGAGCGGGGGTTTCGCAAGCCCGCGTCGAGACCGGACGCGATCGTGCGCCTGGCCTCGAGGTCGGGCAAGCCAGCGGCCTGGGCAGCGGCGAGCAACTCGCCCTCAGCCTGGGCGCGGTCAAGCTCGCTGGAGCCGACGCAGCGGCCGAGAGTGTACGCGCTGGCGTTCAACCGCCTGTTGCGCTCGCCCACGGGCGCGGCAGCGAGATCCTGCCGGATGCCGGCCAAGGCGGCCTGTGCGTAGGTCAAACCCATCTCTCAATCCCCTTCTGCGGCTTGCTGGCGTCCTTCGCCTCGCGCTCGCGGGCGCAGCCTCGGCAGATTGCGGCCAAGTAGCCCTCGGCCTTGCCTGCCCGGCCGTAGTGCTTGCGCGTGTAGATTCCGCAGCCCTCGAGCACTGCGGCCACGGGATACTGGTCCAGCCGGCGAAGGATCTTCACCCGGACCGAAGGCGCAACGCGCCTCCTCTTCCGGGTCTCTGCGACTTCTGCCAGGGCTGAGAGGATTGTCTGTTTGCTGCCGTTGTACCTTGAAAGCAGATCCTTTTCTTCCCTGGCCGAAACCCCTGGATCCTGATCACTGGATCCTGATCCTGGATCCTGATCGTAGGCAGCTCCTGCCGGAGTGTCCGGCATCTCCTGCCGAGGTGTCCGGCAGCTCTTACCGCTCGGCATCTCCTGCCGCGGCATCCCCTGCCGGGGTAGCAGGATGTATTCATCACACCGGCCGGGGTGTCGGCGTCTCTCCAAGAAGCCCTTTGCCTCGAGGCCTACGATGGCGGCACGAATCGTTCGAGGGCAGAACTTCATCATGCGCGCCAAGCGCTGGTGACTTGGCCTCGCTCCTCGCCCCTGGCCGTCTGCGAAGTGACGCAGCGCGATCAGGGTAAAGGCCTCCGGGCCGGTCAGATCCGATTCTTCGATCATTGCCCACACCTCCGACGGAATGACGGTGCGCCAGGTGCTCATCCTGCATCCTTGATCCGATGGGCCATGCGCCCGACGTGGTAGGCGGCGCCTGGGTGGTTGTGACGCCAGCAGACGGCGGCCAGGTCCTCGCAGGCCTGCACGGCGACAGAACGCAGATCGCGGATCACGACCCGAACCAGCTCGAACAGCTCGGCCGGGAGTGCTGGCATATCCGATGCCAGTATGCGATCGTGGAATCCCGCGCCCCGCTTGGGTTTGCGCGCGCTAGGTCTCATCGGTGGATCTCCGGGAGATGCGATCGTCGTGGCTTGCGAGCCGACGGAGCCGATCTGCGGCTTGCGGATAGATGGCCTCGATCTCACTGGCGATCGCCTCGAGAGCTTTCGGCAAGATTGCGGAGATCCGCTCTGGGCCTGCATTTGCTGGCTTTGCTGCCAACTCGGCGACGGCTCGATCAACGTCGGACTTGGACACGTAGATCCGCCCGTCCCTGTGCAGCAGCCGGAACGGCGGCCGAGGGCCCCCCAGGCCAGCACGCGATCGCCAGGCGCGTTGACGGACACTCTTGGCAGTAAGCCCGACGCGCGCAGCGGCTTCCCGGAGGGGTAGGAGCCGATCTTCAGCCATTGCCCCGGTCCTCGCTGGCGTCACCGAAGAGCCACGTCACGTCGGTTTCCAGCACCCGGGCGACAGCAAAAGCTGAAGGCAGCGACGGCAGCGCGCGGCCGCTCAACCAGGCATGAATGGCGCGCCGGGCGACGCCTGCGCGCCGGGCCAGCTCAGTGACCGACAGGCGCCGCGCTCGGAGCAGCAACGCCAACCGAGAACATGAATCTCGCGCTTTCATGCGCTCCATGGTGCGGGGATCTGCGCGACAAGTCCAAGCCCGCAAATGCAGGGCGGGGGCAGCTGGGCGTAATTACGGCGGACTATCGGCTGTGCTTTCGGATTCGTTCCTGAAAACGGCAGAGCGCCTTGAAGGGATCGATGTGGTGCAGGTTGGCAATGCGGACGGCGCGGGCAATGTCGTCGCCGTGGATCTTATCGATGTTGAAGCCTGGCCCATGTTGCGTTCTGAGGATCCAATAGGCAAACATCAACCTGCCGGGCTGCGTTACGTCGCGCCCGCGGCGGCGCTTGTTCTGTGCCAGAGCGGCGGGCATCCAGAACGGATCGTCCGGGCCCCTCTCCCGAATCGGCCTGTGTTGCTTCCAGCACGCCGCGGGCCAGCGCCTGGCCATCTCGTCAAGACTCCTGTTACCAGCCCGGAGGGCTAGCACGTCGTGCTGGAAGTCGTCGTTGAGGTAATGCTCGGCCAAGACAAGTTCAGCATCCAATCTTCTCATGCCTTCGCAAACTGATAGCAACGGAAAAAGCATACGCGCATCTGATGAGGCCTGCTCCTCTCGCTGCGCAGTAGTCGTTGCCGTGGCTGTGACCACCTCTCGACTGGTCTCTTTGCCGAGGAGCTCCTCGTACTGCGCGATATCAATTCCCTTCGGCCTCAGCTCCAATCTGAGGGCAACCTCGTGTGTCCGGAGCACAAGATCATGGATCGCATGAATCGAATCTCGGCCGAGTTGAGACATGAGGGCTTGCTGCCAGGCTGACCATGGATCCTGTTTCTTGGCAAGTACCGATGCAAACTGCTCAGTGAACACACCACCCTCAACAAGCATCTCGAACAATCGATCCCTGAGTTCCTCATCTGTTGGACCGAGGCCTTGGGCTGCTAGGTTCTTTCTTGCTACCTCGCCTGCGCGGGCCCCAGATCGCCACTCGCCCACGTCGAGAAGGCGATACCAGAAGGGGATACTTGCTGCTGCGCGGTCCGCCTCGGTGTACCGTGGAATAATGTTCTCTGGCACACTTGAGAGATCCTCCGTGTCCACATCTGGTTTTTTCTTGCCCTCAAGTATGGTCAGAGCTTCGAGTCGGCGGGCCCTGGCGTCATCATCCTCATCCAATTGTCGATCGATATTCTCGATCGATACTCGCCTGATTGGCAAACGCCTGATCGATTCTTTGCCGTCAGGGAAGCGCAGCAGCACGTTCTCTTCGTTGCGCGCATCGATTGCGATAGGCCCCCACGCCTCCGGTCTCTGGTATGTCCTTCGATCCGTCATGATGCCCGCCTCCCATCGCGGTCCCAAGAGAGAGCGGGGCGCCGGCTTGGGATGGCCGGTGTTCGGTCCCCGGGAGCTACCCGGTACCTAGCCCCTGGATCCAGACTCTATCCATCCCAGGTGTCGGGCGTCAAGACAGGGGTGTCGGTTCGGTGATCTGAGAGGGATCAGATCGTGCCCGTTGACCTCTCCGTGAGCACTTTTCGCGAGACACCGCGAGCCGCCCGGAGACAGAACGAGCCGACGCGGAAAGCCAAGCTGGGCAAGGGAATCCGGCTCCCCGCAGCCGGAAAGCGACGCGGGGAGCCGGTTAGAGACGGTAGGCCACTTTCACAAATGACGTGCCAGTTCCCGTTCCGGTCTGCAGTGACTCGCAAGCCAGGGTGGCTCGGTGGCAATGTCTCGAAGTTTCGGGGTCTTGCTGTTCGAGTCGGCATCCAGACCTGCCGGCCCCGAGAGAGTGCCTGCGTCATCCAGGCCCAGAGATGGCGACACGAGTGTCCGGATCTGGACACCGGGCGTGAAAAACCACGGCGAGGATTCAGCCGGGCTGGTCCGAGAGCTTGGCGTTGGCGTCTCGCAGCCGGTGGGTGAGGACCCGGATGATGCCGTGGGCGATCTCGATCTTCTCGCTCATCAGCTCGTAGAAGTCGTCCCGCGAGACCTTGAGGCAGGTCACGTCCGTGACCGAGCTCACAGAAGCGCTGCGCGGCTCGTTGTCCAGGATGGCCATCTCACCGAAGCTCTCCCGCTGCCCGAGCCGGGTGATCTCCTTGGTCAGGCGGTGAACCAAGACCTCGCCGTCTACGAGCAGGTACAACGAGTCTCCCATCTCGCCTTCCTGGATGATCAGCTCGCCCGGCTCGAAGGATATCTCCTGGGCAATTCCCGCCACCTGGGCGAGATCCTCGCCCGGGATCTGGGAGAACAGGTCCACGGACTTGAGGAAGAGGACCTTCTCTACAGTCGAGATCATGGCCGCGCTTCGACTGCCTGTGATGCTGTCATCGAATGGAATGCGAGCTTCAACGAGCGGAGTCTAGGACGCCGCATGCGAGCCGTCAACGAAAAAGTCCGCCGGTCCCTGGAGCCGCACCGCGGTCACGGCAGCACCCAGCAAGGCGCTGCGGTGCGGGTTGGGCGCGCAGACGATGGCCGCCTCGGCGTTGCGGCTCAGCGCGCGCTCGCGGGCGGTCTTGAGCAGGGACTTCTTGAACAGGGACCAGGACCGGCTGTAGCCGCCGGAAAAAACCACCGTCCGGGGATTGAGGATGTCGAGCATCACAGCCACGCCCAGCCCCAGCACCGTCCCTTGCTCCTGCCAGATCCGCACCGCGACCTCGTCGTTCGCCTCCAGGGCCAGCTCGGCCAGCTCCTCGGGCAGCTCGGGTATCTCGTGGCCGGCCTGCCGGTACTCGACCAGCAGCCGACGCAGAGCGCCGCCGCCCGCATGGGCTTCCCAGCAACCGCGGTGCCCGCAGGAGCAGGAGCGCCCCTCGTGGAACAGGGGCATGTGACCCGCCTCCATCGCTGCCTGGCCAGCTCCCCGCAGCAGCCGGCCGTCCGGCAGGTAACCGCAGCTGATGCCCGTGCCGATGTGGATGCCCAGCAGGTGGTCCTGGCCACGGGTCGGTCCGAAGGTATAGGCCGCGATGGCCGCCGCGCAGCCGTCGCCCTCCACGCTGACCGTCCGGCCGAACGACTGCTCCAAAGGCTGCTTCACATCCACGCCGATCCAGCTCGGGGTGGCCGAGGCCACGATGACGCCGGTGTCCGGGCTGACGCAGCCGGGCACGGCGCAACCCACGCCGGCCAGCTCGCGGGTGCTCAGACCGGCCTTGCCGAGGATCTCGCGGCAGGTCTCGACCAGCACCTCGGCCACGCCGGAAGTGCCCGCCTCCATTCTGGTCGGGCGCTCGTCGTAGTGCGTCATCTGGCCGCGACGGTCGACCAGGGCCGCTTTGACGTTGGTGACCCCCAGGTCGACAGCCATGATCAGGGGTGATTCCATGACGCCGGACCCTCGCTCATGCACGTTCAGAAGTCGTATGCCTTGTTGTCGGGATCGAAGTCCTTCCTGCTCAGGCCGACGTTGAGCTTGAGGTCGTGGTACTCGTAGGTCTCGTACATCTTCCCGTCCCAGTCCCAGGTGGTCACCTTGAGCGGCATCAGGGTCTTCTTTTCCAGGAAGAACTCCGAGCGACCGCCGTAGTAGCGGGGGATGAAGACCTTGTCGCCCTCGTCGGGATCGTCTGGCTCGTCGTAATTCTTCCTGTTGCAGTACATGATCACGTACATGTCCTGCCCGGTGCGGTCGGCGATATGCCAGAGCGTCTCGTCATCCTTGGCTGTCGTGAAGTAGCCCCCGCGGGGGAACTTCGACTCGATCCTCCAGGTGGCCTTGCCGTCGATGAGACCGCCATCGGTGACGGAGAACTCCCCCTCGCCGTGCTTGCGGGCCGTGGCGAGGTTCTTCCGGGCCACCCGCATGGTGTTGTCCAGGCCGAAATCGGTCACCGGGTGGTGGTTGCCCTCCATGGCCATGCTGCCGCGAGGGTCCAGGTTGACCGTCAAGTCGGGAAAGGAGCCCTTGTGGACCTTGGCCTCGTTGCTGTTCCTGCCCCGCACGTAGATCGCCTCACGGCCCTTGTGGACGGTCAAGAACTTGATGTAGACCTTGAAGGGGCTGGCGAACTTGATGCTCATCTTCTCCACGGGCCCGAGCTTGTCGACGAAACGCTCCTGCTTGTACATGATGGCCGTGTAGTCCTTGACCTTGGCCATCTCGACCTCGACCTGCTTCATGATCTCGTCGACGGTCGGGGGGCTGGGCTCCTGGGCGCTGGCCGGGATGCCGGGCAGCGCGAGCAGCAATACGGCGGCGATCGATCTCATCGGTGTCCTCCGCGCCGGCAGGTCGTTCCTGCCGAGAATGCCCGCAGACCCTATCACAGGCTGGGCCGGCTCGCAAACTCGCGGGCGGGCAGGCCATCTATGTGGCGCATAGACCGCGCGCCGCCTGGCGCACGCGCGGGTCGGGATCCGCCGCCAGCGGGGCCAAGGCCTGCGAGAGATCGTCGCCGCGGCTGAGCTCGCCCAGGCAGAAGACCGCCATCTCCCGCACGAGCGCCTTGTCGCTGTCGAGCAGCATCCGCACATGGGGTTCGAAACGCCGGTCGCCCAGCCTGCGGATCACGTCCAGGCAGCACGCCGTGGTCCACACGTGCTCTCCCAGCAAGAGCTCGTAGAGCCAGTCGAAAGGCTTGTGGTGCAGCAGGGGGAAGAGCGCATCTCCCCTGGATGCCAGGGAAGCCGGATCGTGCTCTTCCAGCAGCGGCAGGAGGCAGCGGCGGGTCTCATCGTCGACCGATTGCTCCAGCAGCTCCAGCGCGTTTGCGCGGATCGAGTCGATCGGGTTGGCGAGGTTGCGGTGGACCACCTCCATGTTCTGACCCGGATAGAGGACCATCAGCAGCTTGAAGATCCGATCGATGCACTGCTGGTACCTGTGCCGGATGCTCTCCTCGAGCAGCGGCGCTTCGAGCGGACGGACATCGATCGAGATGGCCAAAAACTGAAAGGCCTGCTTGAGCTCCCGGTGCAAGACCCGCCGCAGCATCCCTCGGTCGCGGGTGAGCTTCGGGTAGCGAAGGTGGAGCTGGAGGATGGCTTCGAGCGCCTGGGCCCGCAGGGCTGTCGTGGCGGTCTCGAGCACGCGGGAGAGGATGTCCATGCTGAGCTGGTCCCCGATCCGCGCCAGCACGCGGGGGATGGCCTCGCGGATCTCGGGCTGTTCTCGCGGGTTGCCGAGAATGGTCCGCAGCGTCTTCAGCAAAGAGGGTCCGTAGGCGGCCAGGGCCGAGACGGCTGCCCGGCAGCTGTGGGGATCCAGGAGCCGATGGATCAAGCTCAAGACGAGCTCGGGCGATTCCAGCTCACCGGCTGCCCGCACGGCCTCGACCCGCACCTGGGGCTGGGGATCCTCCAGCAGAGGCAGCAGACTGCGGTAGAGCGTCGGCAGGCGAGCCCGACCGATGGCCCAGGCCGCGGCTCGCCGATCCCCGGCATCCGCGGATGCGAGCATCTCGCGCAGGCTCTGCGACGCGAGGATGATGCCATCCAGACCGCCATACTCGATCAGGCCGGCCACCGCGCTCGCGCGGACACGGCTCGACCCGTCGCGCAGCAAGGGCAAGACGGCTGGCATGGATTTTTCCTTGAGCACCCCGCAGTAGAAGTTGACCGCCTCGGCGCGCACGCCGTGATCCGGATCGTCGAACAGCATCAAAACGCGATCCAGAAACGAGATCGGGTCCTCTCTCTCGAGCAAGCGCACGGCCTGCATCCGGACCTGCGGCGAGCGGTGATCCAGGAGGCCGGCGAGCTGCTTGGACCAGTCGTGGCGCTGTGCGAATGGTAGAATCTCCATCGCGTCCAGCACGTTCTGCTCGTCCTCGTCCGCCAGGGTCCGCTGCAGGGCCGCGACCCCTCCCGGCCCGGACGCGGGTGCGGCTGCGCGGCCGAGGCGAGTCTCGCGCCTTCGCAGCGAGGCGGCCAGGGCGTGCAGGTAGTCCTTTTTCAGACCCACGATCAAGGTGATCCAGGCCACCAGAAAGAAGAACGAACCGAAGCCGAGCCAGTCGACCCGGTGACCGACCAGCCAGGCCGACCAGGCGATGACCAGCCCGGTCAGACCCTGGGCGAGCGGCTTGAGAATGCCCTCGATGAAGGCCTTGGCGCGCCCGCGCAAGTGGCCAGGTATGGGCAGGTAGAGCAGCTGGGTGCTCGCGTCGTGGATCGTGTAGCGCAATACGTTGTCGGTGCCCTTGAGCAGGCTGGCGGTCAGGATGCCGGGTGCGATCAGCAGCAGCGAGGTCCCTCCTCCGAGTGCCAGCGGCAGGATCGTCAGCGCGGCGACCACTCCGAAGCGTTGCAGGACCCGGCCGGTGAGCAGAAGCTGGATGAAGATGCTCAGCGCGCCGGCTGCACCGTAGAACAGCCCGAAGAAAGCGGCCAGCTGATCCTCGCGGTTGAGGAAAGTGTTGCGGGCGATGAACTTGAACTGGTAGTCGACGATGGTGACGGTGACGAAGGCCAGCATGGTCATCAGGGCGATGACTTTCAACTGCGGGTTGCCGAGCAGACGGATCCAGTCCGCGCCGAGCGAGATGGTCCGCGGGGCTCGGAAGCCCGCCGCGGCCTGTTCCAGGCGCGTGCGGCTAATCCGGCTGAGGACGATGACCAAAGCCATGCAGCCCGCCAGCAGGCCGGCGCACAGCCACAGGAGGTTGATCGTGCCGATGCGCTCGGAGATGCCGCTGATGGTGAATCCGGCGAGCACCGTGGCGACCACACCGCCGGCTCCGACCAGGCCGAAAAGGCGTTTCGCCTCCCGGGTCGTGAATACGTCGTTGGCGAATGTCCAGAAGAGGATCATGGACAGGCCACCCATCAGCTCCACGTAGACGTAGAGCACGGGATAGAACCACACTCCGGCCGTCGTGGTCAGCACCCGCGCGATCAGCACACCCGCCAGCAGCACGGCGGTGACCGCCAGCACGAGTCGATCTCGACGAAAGCGATCCGCGAAGCGGGAGTAGAGGTAGGCAACGGCGCTCATCGCCACGGCCACCCAGACGTACATGTACGGCAGGTACTCGATGTCGTAGCGGTTGAGAAACAGGGCGTCTCGCGTGATCCGCCCACTGATGAATGCGCCGACCGTCAGCAGGAGGTAGCAGAACATCCAGCCCGTGCGGGCCAGCTCTCCGGGTTGCATACCGAGCCAGCGCAGCAGCCTGCTCAACTCGTCGCCCCCTGGAGCAGCCAGGCGGCGTAGCTGCTGACCTGCTCGGACGGATCCTTGAGGTGGCGCCGGGCTGTCCGTTGCAGCTCGCTCCCCGGCAGGATCCGCCCGAGGGCCAGCAGCGCCGTCTCCCGCACCAGCGGATCGTCGGAGGTGGTGCAGGTCAGGATATCCTGCTCCAGCTCGGCGGTGCGCATCTGGCCCGCCTCGTACAGGACGCAGGTGACCAGCCAGCTGTCGGATGCGGTCAACAATGCGCGCAGGCGCGCGACGCGATCCTCGTGCCCGAGGCCGAATGCCACCCGGCCCTCCTCCAGGCGGCGATCGCGCTGGGCGTCGTCCAGCAGGCAGAGCAGCAGGCGCTTGAGATCCGCTTCGAGCAGGTTGTCGAGCAGCTCGAGCGCGTTGGCGCGATAGCGCCGGATCGGCGAGGCCAGGCCGGCGAACACGGCGTCGACTGCGCGGGTGGGCAGCAAGCAGGACAGGAGCCGAAAGACCCGGCGCACGGACTGGCGCCAGCGGTGGTCCAGGGCATCTCGAAGCAGCGAGCCGTCCGGCGTGCCGATGTCGTCGAGGATGTATGCCAGCTCGAACAACGCGTGGATCTCGTCCATCACGGACTGCTGCAGGTGGTCCTGCGGTATCTCCAGATGGGGCTTGTGCAGCCGTAGCCGGTGGATGGCCTCCAGCACCCGGCTGCGCACGGCATCCTGCGGGGCCTGGATCTGGTCCACCAGCGCGTTCAGGCTGGCCTGGTCCCCGATCCGGGCGAGGATCGAGGCGACGGCCAGCCGGGTGGCGCAGGACTCGCTCTCGTTGCCCAGGACCCGGGAAAGCAAGGGCACGGCCTGGGTCCCGAAGGAGACCAGGGACTCGGCGGCTGTCGAGCGCGTGTCCGGCTGCTCCAGGCGATAGACGAGGGCCGGGAGCAGCTCTCGGCTTCGCATGCGTCCGGAAGCCCGGATCGCGGACAGGCGGACCTGGATGTCGTCGTCGGTCATCAGCTTCAGCAAGGGATGGTAGAAGTTCTTGACCTGGATCTCTCCCAGGATTCGCGCTCCCGCTGCTCGCTCGTCTCCGCTCGGGCTCTCGAGCATCGCCTTGAGGCGCTCGGCAGAGCTGAGCACGCCATCCAGGCCGCCGTAGCGGACGAGCCCGATCACCGCGGCGGCCTGGACGGCCAGGTCGTCGTGATCCAAGAAGCTCGAGATCGTGTGGACCGCGCGGACCTTGCCGATCGCGCAGTAAGCCTCGATGGCTGCTGCCAGGACGGTGGGATCCGGATCCCGCAGGCATGCGTGAACGACGGGTCCGTGGGACAGGTTGCCCTCGGCGCCGATCCGCTGCAGGGCGTTCGCGCGCACTTGCGGATGACGGTGCTTGAGGAGGCGGATCAGGACCTCGCTCCAGTCCTTGCGCGGGCTGTACGGGATGAGCTCCAGGGCGTGGAGCACGTTTTGTTCCGAGGGATCGCCGAGCGCTTCCTCGAGCACGCGCGTGGCCGCCTGGTCGGGCACGAAGTGGCTGGCCTCGTCGAGGTTCAGACGCCGCATGCGCAGGGTCTGGACGAGCGAGGCCAGATACTGTCGCCGCACGCCGATGGCGAGGACGGACCACGCCAGGACCAGCACGAGCAGCAGCCAGCCGAACGCATCCTCGGCGAGCCGGGGAAGAACCCAGGCCAGGCTGCAGCCGCCCAGGCCGATGGCCAGGGGGCGGATGATCCCGTCGACGAATGCCTTGGCGCGTCCCCGGATGCTGGAAGGCACCGGCAGGTAGAGGAGCTGGACCGTGGCATCGTTGACGGTATAGCGCAGCACGGCGTCGCCGCCTTTGAGCAGGGTGGCGCTCCACAGCGCGACGTGGACGAGCAAGCCGATCGTCCCTACCAGCAGGGCGGCCGGCAGCAGCAGCAGCGAGACCAGGATGCCGAAGCGCTCCAGGATCCGGCCGGTCACGAAGACCTGGAGCAGCACGCTCAAGCAGCCGGTCAAGCCGTAGAACAGGCCGAAGAAGGCAGCCAGCTGGTCTTCCTGGTTGAGGTAGGCATAGCGCGCCGAGACCTTGAACTGGTAGTCGACCAGGGTGATGGCCAGTCCCAACACGGTGATCAGGCCGGCCACCGTCAGCAGGTGCTTGCTGGCCAGGATCCTGCGCCAGTCGGACAGCAGGGCGATGCGGCGGCTGAGCTCGCGGTGCATCTGGGACATGCTGGCGAGGATGTCCTCACGGCAGGCCCGAGACAGCAGCAGCCCCAGCACCAGCGCCCCCCCGAGGAGAAAGGCGCTCAGCAGCAGGAGCTGCTCCGTGCCCATCAGCCGCACGACGCCCCGGATGGAGAATCCCAGCACGACCGACGAGGCGACGCCTCCGCCTCCGATCAGACCGAAGAGCCGCTTGGCTTCGCGCGTCGTGAAGACCTCGTTGGCCAGCGTCCATGACTGGATGATCAGCAGGCTGCCGAACAACTCGACCAGGACGTAGAAGACGGGGAAGAACCAGTCGCCCACCAGGTTGACCATGAGCCAGGAGGCCAGGTAGAGAACCAGGATGCACGCCACGCTCACGACGAGCAATCGATCCCGCCGGACGCGATCCGCGATGCGGGAGTACAGGTAGGACTCCAGGCTCACGCCCAGCGCGACCCAGATGTAGAGGAAGGGCAGGTAGTCGATCGAGTAGCGGCTCAAAAAGAGGCTGTCCCTGGCGACCCGACCGATGATGAAGGAGCCGACGACGCAGAAGAGGATCCCGAACATGAGGGCCGTCTTGCGGCCCTCGCCGGGTTGGATGCGAAGCACTGCAGCCAGAGTGCGGCGAAGCTGTCCGGAGCTGGAGCTCACCCGTCGCCTCCCGGAATGAGGTCGAGTTTCTTTCAGAAACGGGCGTATGTCCAGCGTCGAGTCCGGTGTCGATCAGAAGCCCGAACCCATCGTGAGATAGATGTTGTTCGTCCCGCCCTCCATCAGACCACGCCCGTAACCGAAGCGCAGGCTGAATGGCAGGTGATAGGCCAGCAGCATATCGAGCCGCAGCTCGGCCCCGAGGCCGACCTTGCACAGCTCTCCGAGCAGCTCGTCGCCTCGGTCGGCGGGTCCCGCCCCGCCCGCGTCGATGAAGACGGCTGCGTGGAGACGCTGGAGGAAGAAGGGCAAGGTGAGCAGACCGCGCTCGATGGTCCATATCGGCAAGCGGTACTCGGCCGAGGCCAGCAGGTAGGCCGAACCCGCGAAGGCGCCCGGCGCATAGCCTCGCAAATAGAGACCGCCGTAGCGATAGCCGTAGTAGATGTCCTGGACGGGATCCCGAAGAGGCAGCCCGCCGACACCGAAGGCCGACTTGCTCCTCGCGTCCCCGATCGCCAGGCCGCCCTGCAGCGCCAGCGCCAGTACGTGGTGCAGGCGCCGGACGATCGGGAAGTAGGTCCGGAGCCAGAAGCGCGCCTCGGCCACACGGGCGCTGCTGCCGAGCGCCGGGTGTGCGTAGCGTAAGGACAGCGATGCCGACAGGCCCTCCTCGGCGCTGATCGACTGGGTATAGCTGCGCACGTCGGATCCGTACCAACCGATCGACAGCCATGCCAGACGTCGATCGTCCGGCAGCGTCGGCTCCATGTCCATGGGATCGAACGGGATTTCCCCGCGGCTGTCGAACCAATGCACATCGTAGTTGGCGAATAGCATGTCGGTCCGTCGGACGCTGGAGAATGGGAAGGCGAGGTCGACAAAGAGCGTGATCCGCTCTCGGTCCAGGGGCCAGGGCTCGCCGTTGACCCGCGCCAGGCCCGAGCTCCGATAGACGTGACGGCTGAAGTAAGCCGACAGGGTGGGGTAGAGGAGCCTCGACTTGAGGCTCAGGTCGGCGTGGACTTCCTTGCTCTCGATGCCCATGGTGATGCCGGCCTGGTAGCTGATCTGGCCGATCACGTCCTGGCCTCCGAAGAGCACCCCCAGTGTCGTCCCGCCCGGATCCTCGCCGTAGAGCGGAAACCAGCTCCTGGGCAGCAGCGTGGTCCACGGCCGGTAGGGCTCGACGGGATAGCGGACCGGCTCGATCTCGACGTGCGGGGCCGGTCTGGGCGCGCGCGTCGTTCGATCGTCGAAGCGCTGTTCGGGCCAGTCCATCCAGGCGATGTCGAAGCCTCGCGGGCCATAGAGCACGAAGGCGATGCCGGAGGAATCGAGAGCGGGCTGCGGTCGAAAGGCGCCGGTGAGCACGCTGGTGAGGCGGCGGATCTGCCCGCTTCGCGGATCCACTTCGTGGATGTTGAACACGCCGGTGCGATCCGAGCTGAAGAGGATCCGATCACCGCGGGGGGTGAAGACCGGATCCATGTCCATGCAGCGCGAGTCGGTCAAGCGGCGAATCGAACCGCTCGCCAGGTCGAACAAGAGGATGTCCCGTCCGCCGTCGGGACGGGAAGCGCTGTAGACCACCTGGCGTCCGTCCGGCGAGAAGCGGGGCGTATAGACCTGCTCGCTGCGCGAAAAGGACGTCAGGGCGCGCAGCCCGCTGCCGTCGATCCCGATCATCGCGAGCTGACTCTTGCCGGAGCGATTTCGCACGAAGACGATCGTCCGGCCGTCCGGCGAGACGTCCGGGGAGCGAGCCCGCAGGCCGCGGGTGAGCCGCTCGACATGTCCGGTCTCCAGGTCGAGCTCGAAGAGGTCCTGGTAGTAGTAGAACTGCTCGAAGACCTCGGGCTGGGAGAAGACGATCTTGTCGCCGTCCGGCCGAAACGCCGCCCCGCCCGCGCCGTTGACCTCGATGAGCTCGCGATCCCCGCCACCGTCCAGCGCCGATGTCCTCAACGAGGGCCGGTCGTCGGTCGGCGCGCTGTAGTAGACCAGCACGCCGCCTCCCGGAGAGATGCGAGGTCGGTCCTGGATCTGACCGCCCCGGGTGATGGGGACGGTGGGGGTGAGCCCCTCTGACTCGATCGATTCGAGCTGATCGCGGGCCTCGGCCTCGACCTGCGCGCGCCAGTCGTCGTACAGCGCGAGGTAGTCGGCGTCCAGCACGGAGCGTGCGATCGCGTTGAGCGACCACGGGATCAGCTCGTCGCTCATCTCCTGGCTGAGATCGGTCAGCGCCGTCTGGCCGAATCGCTGCGCCAGGTAATCCACGAAAAAAGCACCCACCAGGTACGGAATCGTTCCCTGTGGCCACTCCAGGCTCACCCCGCTCGCCTCGTCGAGCGTCGGAAAGGTCCCGCCGAGCGCAGCCGTGCGCAGGTACATCTGAAAGAGCGAGGAGCGGATACGGCCGGCGGACGTGAAGGCCGACTCGGCATGGACGGCCAGGCCCTCGGTGAACCAGACCGGCTGTGCGCCGTTCGGGAAGACCGTCCGCCCGAGGACGCGGTTGATCCAGGCCGGCAGACCGTGGATCGTGTCCATGTGGACGATGTGGGTCAGCTCGTGGACGAGGAGGATCTGCAGGTGATCGTCGTAGTCCTGGAGCACGTGCAGGCTGTCCGGCGCTTCGGCATACACGTGAACCGTGTTGTATGGCAGCACGCTGGCCGAGCCGTTGGCCGTGTCGGCGGAGTCCATGACCACGACTTGAATGGGTGCGTCGGGCGCGTGCTCGAGCCACTCGACGACGCGGGCGAGGGCGTACTCGGCGATGCGCGCGACACGCATGGCGAGCTCGCGTTCGCCTTCGGGGAAGTGTACCTGGAAATGCGGGCTTTCGATGGTCCACCAGCGCAGGGCGGGGTCGTGCGACCGGGCCGTGAGGGAGGTGAGAAGACCGAGTGCGATCAGCAGCAGTGCGCAGCATCGGGCGGCGGCGCGAGCCATCCCCTGGATGCGCTGTCTCATGGTGCGGTGATTCCGGGCTTCACGGCTCGGAGCTGGGCGTAGATCCGGCGCATCTCCTGGTCGAGACGCACCCGGCCGGTCCAGTCCTCGAATCCGTCCTTGCTGATGCGGATCTCGTGCAGGGCGTGCATCCGGATCCCGCCCAGCCTGGCTGGTGTATCGCGTCCCGAGTCCTGGCCATCGACGAAAACCCGGGCACTCCTGGGAGAGGAGTCGACGACCAGGGAGCCATAGCTGCTGGTCGGGGTTTGCTCTCTGTGAGGCGTGTGACCGAAGAGCTTGACGGACAGGATGGTCCCCGCGCCGACGGCCAAGACCGCCACCACCACCAGGAGCAGGATGGTCGTCAGGCGGCTCAGATGCAGACCGGGCTTCGGCTGCTTGGATCGCGTAGGCTGCTCAGGCGGCTCGGCGTCCAGGTCGTCGAAGAGCATCGCCTCCAGATCGAGCTCGGCGCCCACGTCTCCCTTCAGCACCAGGCGCCGCCGCCGTTTGCCGAACAGCTCGACCAGCATGTCCGTCAGGTCCTCGCAGCTCGCCAGACCGCCATCGACGAAGGCCTCCTCGATGGCCAGGGCCAGCTCGCGGCAGCTCTGGAAGCGATCCCCGGGCCGCCGCTCGAGCGAGCGAAGGATCGCCGTGTCCAGCAGCGGAGAGACAGCCGCGTTGTATCGCGAGGGAGGCTCGATCTCGCCGCGGATGATGGACTCGACCAGGTCCTTGAGGCTCCCGCCCGCGAAGAGGCTCCGGCCGGTCAGCAGTTCCCAGAACACCACGCCCAGGGAGAAGATGTCCGTGCGGAGATCCATGCTCTCGCTGCGACATTGCTCCGGGGACATGTACCCGAACTTGCCCAGGGCCTTGCCTTTCGGGACCTCCAGGCTTCGATTCCGGGCCAGGGCGATGCCGAAATCGAGGATCTTCAGCTGGCCGCTGTATGTCAGGATCAAGTTGGCCGGTGTGATGTCCCGGTGGACGATGTGCAGAGGCTGGCCGTGGGGATCGCGGAGCTCGTGAGCATAGCTCAGCCCCTCGCAGACCTGCAGGATCATGGCTGCGGCCTCGCCGGGCTCGACTCGACGCTGCTCTTGGACCGCCTGATGAATGATGTGGTAGAGCGTCTCGCCGGTCACGTACTCCATGGCGATGAAGTGGTAGTTGTCGACTCGATCACGGTCGAAGATGCGGACGATGTGGGGATTCTCCAGTTGGGAGGCCAGGCGCGCCTCGCCGAGGAAGAGCTTGAGGGCACGGGGATCGCGCAAGGATTCGGGCCGCATCATCTTGATGACGCACGGCCGCAGCCCTTCTGCGGTCTGCTGGCTCGCCAGATAGATCTCCGCCATGCCTCCAGTGGCTATCTTCCTGCGCAGGGTGAATCCCGAAAACTGCCTGCCGACGGCCACCGCCTCGTCCTCCTCAGGAAGGCTCTTCGCCCGGAGACTGGCTCGTCGGCAAGTGCACCACGAACACGGTCCCCTGTCCGGGTTTGCTCTCGCAGCTGATCGATCCCCCGTGCTCGCTGACGATCTGCTGGGTCAGCGATAGACCGAGACCCGTACCGCCGTCTCGAGTCGAGAAGAAGGGGTCGAAGATCCGGCCGATCCGCTCCTCGGCGATGCCCTCACCCGTGTCGGAGATGCGGACGTGGATCTGGCCGTCGGTCCGCTCGGTGGAGATCGTCAAGGTTCCACCTGTGCTCATCGAGTCGGCCGAGTTCTTGATCAGATTGAGAAAGGCCTGCCGGAGCTGGTTCTCGTCGGCCGGGATGGTGGTCACGTCGGGATCGAGGTCGTGCTTGATCTCGATGCCGGCGTCGTCCAGCTCGCTCTTCAGGAAACGCAAGAGATCCTCGAGGATTTGGTTCAACCGCTCCGGGACGAGGTTTGGCCTGGGCACCCTGGCAAAGCGCAAGTACTCGTCCGTGACCTCAGTCAAGCGTTCCACCTCGCGCGAGATGGACGAGAGAATGGCGCTCGCCTCGGCGGTCGCATCGGAGGGCAGCTGCTCGATCTCCTCCTGGAGCAGCTCCGTGTTGAGGCCGATGGAGCTCAGCGGATTGCGGATCTCGTGGGCGACCAGGGCCGACATGCGGCCGATCGTGGCCATGCGTTCGGATTGGAGGAGCGCCTGCTTGGTGCGGACTCTCTCGGTCACGTCCTCGCACACCAGCAATACGCCCTGGCGCTCTCCGCGCGCGTCCCGCAGGGCCGCGGCGTAGAGATCGACCAGGATCTGACCGCGGGAGGGGACAACGAACTCCAGCGCCTCGAAGAGGATGGGCTCATCGCGCTGCAGAACCCGCTCCCAGGATTCCAGCAGAGCGGACATGGATGCGGCGAAGGGAAGCGAATCCAGGCGCTGGCCGCTGATCGCATCCGAGGACAGCTCGAAGATCTGCTCGGCCGCCGGGTTGACCGTCGTCACTTCGCCCAGCGCGTTGACCACCAGGATGCCGTTGTGGATGGAGCGGATGATGTGCTCGTAGAACAGAGTGATCAGCTCGAGATCGATGCTCGACTGCCTGAGCTGGAGGTTGATGCTCTCCAGCTGGCCTTGCTGGCGGCGGAGCTCGTCCTCGCGCTGGGCGAGCGAGCGGGCCATGCGGTTGAACTCGCTCGCCAGAAAGCCGAATTCATCCTTGGATGAAACCTCGACGGTGTGTGCGAAGTCACCCTGGGAGATGCGGCGGGCTGCCTCGGCCAGGCGGCGGATGGGGCGCATGGCCCAGAGCGAGGCGGCCGTGACCGCGGTGCTCACCAGCAGCGCCAGCACGGTCAGCCATAGAATCACGCCGACCGACTCGCTGTCCTCTTCCTCGACCCGCAGCATCTGGGTGCTGATCATGTTCTTCAAGGCAAGCTTGAGCAGGCGTACATCGCGGGCCAGCTGCCGCTCGTTCTTGCGCAGGTTGCGAACGCCATCCGTCTCGCCGGCGGGCCGATCGAGCTGATCCAGCCCCTGAAGGATGAGCTCCAGCGACGTCGCGATCTCGTCGGTCCGCTGCTGCATCCTCTCGAAGCGATCGCGGGTGGCGACCAGAAAGGACTGCTCGCGCTCGGAAATGGGCTGGCTCTCGAGCTTCTGGAGGATGGCCATCGCCCGCTCGATCTTGCTTGTCATGTTGCGGCTGAACGAGCGGCGGTTCTTGACCAGCAGGGATCGCTGCAGGTCCACGTTGTCGAAACGCAGAATGCCGTCGACGCTCCGGCGGGTCGTCTCCTGCAGCGTCTCGATGCTGGCGGCGATGCGATCGAGAGGCAGGTACCCGCGATTCACCGTGCTCAGCTTCTGGCGTACCGAGCTGAAGCGGGTCACACCGTAGACGGTCACGGTGCCGAAGACCGCCAGGACGACGCTGAATCCGATGAAGATCTTGGTGGCCAGCGAGAGCCTCATGGCGCTCCCCGCCCGGCCGGAGCCGGGCCGAAGGGAATTCTATCCTCGAAAGGTGGAGATCGAAAGCGAAAAGCGCGGAGCGCTCAAGCCGCTCGCAATAGCCCGCGCCGTCTCAGCCAGAAACACAGCGCGGCGAGCGCGATCCACGGGCTCGCCTCCGGCGCAGAGGCCCTGCAGCCGCAGCCTTCGCCCGATGCGCAGTCGTCATCCTGTGCATCCACGGCGCCGTCGCAGTCGTTGTCCAACTCGTCATCGCAACGCTCCGTCGCGCCGGGATGGACATCCGCGTTGTCGTCGTCGCAGTCGTTTCCGCCGCACTGTCGGTCCGTGTAGCCGTCCAGGTCTCGATCCGAGCACAGGCCTCCGCAATCCAGATCCTGGCCGTCGGTGCGTCCGTCGCAGTCGTTGTCGAGCCCGTCAGCGCAGCTCTCCGCCGCTCCGGGGTGAACCGCGGGGTCGGCGTCGTCGCAGTCGGGCCCGGCGCCGCAGCCCTCGCCGTAGCCGTCTTCGTCCGCGTCGTCACAGCAAAGGTCGTCGACCATGTCGGTCAGGCCGTCGCAGTCGTTGTCCACGCCGTCTCCGCAGCGCTCCTCTGCGCCCGGATGGGTGTCCGGATCCATGTCGTCGCAGTCGTCTCCACCGCAGGGCCGCGCCTCGTGGCCGTCCTGATCGCGGTCCCAGCAGGCGCTCCCGCAATCGCGATTGGGAAGACCGGGCGAGCCCAGGTCGCCGCAGTGGCTGATCACCGAGAGGGAGGAGCACCAGCTGGCGCCCTCGTCGTTGGCCGTGGCGTCCGCGCCATGGGTCAGCACCATGGCCGCCCCGCTCAGGTCCGGAAAGCCCGCCGCGGTGTCGTATGCGACCTCGTCGATCAGCACGTCGTCGGGATCCAATAGCCGCAGCTCGTCCCGTGCGTTGGCCAGCACCATGGAGGCCTCGGCGTCGCAGGCCACGCCGCCGTTCTCGTCCATCTGGGCATGGCGGCAGATCACGGCGTAACCGCCGAGAGGCAGGACGAGATCGCGAAGGACGTGGGCGTCGGTGTCTCGATCGCCGAGCAGCCAGCCGCGCAGCACGAGGTCGCGGTCGGCCGCGTTGCGGATCTCCACGTACTCGCCCGCGCTGTCCGTGACGCAGCCGGGGTTCACCATGATCTCGGAAATGACCACCTCGCCGGCGCTGGCGATGTGCCCGCAGACGCTCGGGCTGCCGGGCTCTTGCCGACAGGCCCAGCCGACCTCGAGCTCGCAAGATGGATCGCAGCCGTCCCCGCCAGCAAGACCGCCGTCGTCGCAGGCCTCGCCACCGTCCAGCCGACCGTTGCCGCACACGGGACAATCGTCGTCTGCACCGTCCGTCAGCCCGTCGCAGTCGTTGTCGATGCCGTCCGAGCAGTCCTCGTCCAGGCCGGGATTCGACAGCGCCTGGCCGTCGTCGCAGTCCTCCTCGGTGGCCGAGCCCAGCCACACGGCCTGGTCGCCGTCCGGATCCTCGCAGGCCAGCACGCTGCCCTCGCTCGCCGTGTAGCCATCGAGATCGGAGTCGGCGAACCACCGCAGGTCGGGATCCTCGTCGCGCTGGCCGTCGCAGTCCTGGTCGACCCCGTCGCAGATGTCCGGGGCCGGGTTGAGAGGGAAGCAGCCCGCACCGCACATGGCCGGGTTGTCGTCGCAGTCGTTTGGCCGGCAGAGGCCCTGACCGCAATCGAGCGGGCAGAAGGCGGCCTGTACGCGGCCGGAGATGGCCCGGCTGCAGTACCCGTCCCCGTCCGCGTCGCAGCTCCGCGTGCCGAAGGCGGCATCCTCCGGGGCGCAGTCCAGCTCGTCCTCCACCCCGTCCAGATCGCGGTCGGCCCGCCCCCGGAGCCCGGGTGCCGCCGAGGCATCCGGGGCTGCTGCGGCCATGAGGATCCAGGCGAGCGCGAATCGGAGCCGGGACGTCAGTCGCATGGCGTGTTCTCCTGCGGCCGCTCGGGCCATCTGGACCATTACTCCCACGCCGTCACCGCGCTTTCAAGCGAGAAGGGGGCGCTGCGAGCGCTTTGTGCTGCCGACCGATTCGTGTATCGTGAGACCAACAGAGGAGGTGAGCAGATGAAGCCAGGCGTTCTGCTGTGCGCAGCGATCGGATCCCTCGTCTTGATGGCAGCGGGCAGGGCCGGGGCGGGCGAGATCTCGGTGGCCAGCTTGCCGCCGGTGGTGGTGGAGACGACGCCTCGATCGGGCGACCGGGTCGTGGATCCCGGGCTGAAGGAGATCCGGGTGCGGTTCTCCAAGGACATGCTGACCGAGCGGATGTGGTCCTTCGTCCAGATCGATCCGGCCAGCTATCCGAAGACCACGGGCCAGCCGCACTACTTGAAGGACCGGCGCAGCATCGTGCTGCCGGTCGAACTCGCGCCGGGCAAGGCCTACGCGATCTGGATCAACAAGGGTCAGTTCAACGCCTTCCGAGACACCGGCCAGCGGCCCGCCGTGCCCTACCTGCTGGTCTTCGAGACGCGCAAGAACTGAGCCGGGCCTCAGCGTCCACCCATCGCGCGCTCGAAGACGCCCAAGATCTTGGGCGAAGTGGTGACGGGATCGAGCTTGCGATCGGGCACCACCATGAGCAGGCGCACGAACTCGTGCTCGGCTTCCTTGTTGCGATCGAGAGCCACGAGGCAGAAGGCCAGCACCTCGCGCGCGTCGGCCTCGTCCTCCTTGGCCAGATCTCCGCTCTCCAGCGCGCGCTCCAGGTTGGCCCGGGCCAGCTCGTACTCGCCGTCGCGGTACAGCTCGGTGGCCTCTCGGATGAGCCGGATGTTCAGGCCGGAGGAGCTGCGGGTGGTCGGGCTCGCGTCTCCCAGGATGGCCTCCAGATCGGGCGGCTCATCCGGGGGATTGTCCAAGTCTCCGGAGCTCGCGTCCGATCCGGCATCGTCTGTCTTCTCGTCGGGCCGCCTGTCTTCCGGCTCGTCCGGCTTGCCGTCGCCCGCTGCGTCAGGCTTGGCGCCGTCGCCCGGCTTCTCGACGGAGTCCCCAGGCTTCGTGTCCGGGTCGCGCTTCTTGTCGGCGGCGAGGCGCTGGGCTCGCTTGCGCGCTTCCTCGGCGGCCTTGAGCTCCTTCTCCTGGTACTGCTTGAGCCGCTCGCGGACCCTGTCGGTGTGCGCCTGCTGGTCGTAGATCGGCACCCAGACGATCTCGCCCTCCTTGAGCTTGTTGTTGCGCTTGTTGTTGAACTTGCGCAGCAGGCCCGTCTGGCGCGTGGACCAGTAGTATCTCTTGGCCACCTTGATCATCGTGTCGGTCTTGCTCGCCTTGTGCTTGATCAAGAAAGGAATGTGAATGAGGGTGCCGGGCTCGATGTCGCGCGGATCCTTGATGTGGTTCTGCCAGGCGAGGAAGTCGGCCCGCTCGGCATCCTTGAGGTACTTCCTGGCCAGCTTGGAGAGATCATCGCCCTTGCGGATGCGGTACGGCCAGACCGTGGGGATGCGAAGGATGCGGCGAGGCCAGTTGTCCGGGTCCGAGATCCGGTTGATGGAGGTGAAGTAGATGTACTTCTTGGGGCTGCCATAGTGGATCAAGGAGATGTGGGACAGCGTCTCGTTGGCCTGGGGCTTGTAGCGCAGGGCCATGACCGCCTGCGGCCACAGCAGGCAGGCCAGCACGCCCGTCACCATCGCAGTGTGCCTCGAGCGCTGCGGGTGTCCAGTGCTCAGGTGCGAATCGTCGCTCACTGGATTGCGGCATGCCATTCGCGTATCTCCAGGCTCCTTGCGGCTCATGGCTTGTTGCGCTGCAAGCTCACCTTGATCTTCTGCGTGCGTGCAGGCTCGATGAGCACCTTCTCGGTGCTGTCCTTGAAGTGGGGGTTCTTGAGCGTGATGGTGTGGACTCCGGCCGAGAGCGAGAACGAGCGGGCCACGGGCGTCGTCTCCACGTAAGCCCCATCGATCCAGATCTCGGCCCATGGCCAGGCGACGACCTTCAACATGCCCGGCTGTCCCGTCACCGCACCGCCGTGGGCGGCCACGCCGGCCGGCCGTCCCATGACCAGGTGGACGAGCAGCAGGCCGGTGAGCGCGGCCACACCCAGGGCAGCTTGAACCGATGCGATCGTCCGCAGCTTCAACGGCGGCGGCAGGCCGGCATCCTCGCGCTCGATCTCGGGGTCGTCCAGGATGTCCGTGGAGACGAAGTTTTCCGCTTCTTCCCGGCAGACGAGCTTGTTGTGGTACTGGTAGGCCACCAGCCGGCCGGAGTAGTTGAAGCGCACCCGGTGGCTGATGTACTTCTCGATAGCGCGCCGGAGCTCGCCGGTGCTGTTGTACCGATCTGCCGGTTCCTTGGCCAGGCATCGCAAGACGATCCGCTCCAGCGCCCTGGGAATGTTGGGATTGAGCTTGCGCGGACGGATGAACTCCGTGTTGAGGATCTTGTGCATGATGCTCTTGCCGCCGCCCTCAGTGAAGGGCTTGGCGCCGGTGAGCAGCTGGTAGAGGACGATCCCGAACGAGAACAGATCCGAGCGAAAGTCGATCTTGACGCCCATGATCTGCTCGGGCGACATGTAGGCGGGCGTGCCCAGGGAGGTGCCCGGTCGGGTCAGATCGCCCAGGTTCTCGTCCCGGGCGATACCGAAGTCCATCAGCTTCACCTCTCCCTTGCGCGACAAGATGATGTTGGAGGGCTTGATGTCCCGATGGATGATCCCCCGGTAGTGGGCATACTCCAGGGCCGAGGCCACGGCCAGCCCGATGGCGGCGCTGACGGTCGGCGGCACGCGGTGGACCTTCTCCAGCAGGTCGAAGAGATCGATGCCCTCGACGAACTCCATGACCATCAAGAACACACCGTCTTCTTTTACGAAGTCGTAGATGTTGACGATGTTCTCGTGCTGGAGCGCCGCCAGCGAGGTGGCCTCGCGGATGAAGCGAGCCACGAGCTGCGTGTCCTTGGCGAACTCGCTCTTGAGCTCCTTGATGGCCACCTGGCGGTTGAGGGAGTTCTGGATGGCCTTGTAGATGACGGCCATTCCACCGGCGCCTATCTCGCCGACGATCTCGCAATTGTGTACCTCGCGCACTGGCATGTGGGCGAAAATCTTACCACATCCGGGCCGGCGGTCAACCATCCGGAAGAGCGCTGTGCCGATTCCTTGACAATCGGATTGTTTTTCGGCAGGTTAATGATACCTATCCAGGAGAACCCAGGAGAGTCAGGGAGCGACAGCATGCCACCGCCGCAGATCACGACTCCGGAAGCTGCCAATCGCCTCGCGCGGGCGATCTGTTCGGACATCAGCCTCTACAACGAGGAGAAGATCGTCCAGGGGATAGAGCAGGACAGCCTCTTCGATGTCATCCACGACGAGCTCGAGGAGGGTCGCGAGCTCTATCGCAGCAGGGTCAACCCCGACCTCTACGCCGCGACGAATTTCTTCGAGCGCGCCATCGTGGACATCATCGTCAAGTACAAGGGCCACATCAAGTCCAAGATCTGGTGATCCGGCTCGAGCCAGCTGGCCTCGGCATCGTTCGATGTGGCTCATGCGTGCTGGGGGTATCGGGTGAAGAGCGGCAAGGCCGGACGTTTCCGTCGCATCGTCGTCGACACCGAGTCCGGCGGCCAACGGCTGGATCGCTTTCTGGCGGTCTGCATGCCTCACCTGTCGCGCTCCTATTTGCGCAAGCTGATCGACGAGCAGCGGGTGCTGGTCGCCGGCAGCAGCGCGAAGGCATCCAGGCGGCTCACGCCCGGCGAGTCGATCAGCGTCTACGAGCCCGAGCCCAGGCCGGCAGAGCCGTTGCCCGAGTCGATTCCCATCGATGTGGTCTACGAGGACGAGGCCCTTGTGGTGATCGACAAGCCGGCCGGTCTGGTGGTCCACCCGGCACCCGGCAGCCCGGACGGCACCCTGGTCAACGCGCTGCTGCACCACTGCCGCGATCTGCCTGGCATCGGAGGGGTGGAGCGACCCGGGATCGTCCATCGACTCGACCGCAACACCTCGGGCCTGCTCGTCGTCGCCAAGAGCGATCGCGCCCAGCTCGGCCTGCGGGAGCAGTTCGATGCGCATACGGTCGGCAAGCACTACCTGGCGTTTGCCATCCAGCGCTCGGGCGCCGAGCCGCTCGCCGACGCGGGGCGCTTCGACACGCTCTACGGCCGGCATCCGGTACACAGGAAGCGCTTCTCGTCCCGTGTCGAGCGCGGCAAGCGGGCGCTGACCGATTTCACGGTGCTGCAGCGCTACGCACAGGCCGGCTGCACGCAGCGGATCCTGAAGCTGCGCCTCAGCCTGCACACCGGCCGGACCCACCAGATCCGGGTTCACCTCTCGGATGCCGGGCACCCCGTTCTGGGCGACAAGCTCTACGGCGGGCGCAGCCAGCGCGGCCTGGACCCCGAGCTGCTGCCCGACCGGCAGGCGCTGCACGCCTGCCGCCTCGAGCTGGTGCACCCGTTGAGCGGAGAGCGGATGGTGTTCGAATCGCAGCTGCCCCGCGACCTGCAGGCGCTGGAAGAAAAGTTGCGCCGCTGGTCGCGCTCTTGACAATCCCGCTGTCGGATCAATGATATGCTACTATGGCAAGTGGCACCGACGACGCCCTGGACGCCTTTCTCGAGCACCTCGCGAGCGAGCGTCGTCTGAGCCCGAACACGCTGCGCTCCTACGGCACCGATCTGCGACAGCTCCGGGACTTCGCGGCCGGGCGGGGCAGGGGCCTGCTGGATCTCACCATCGCGGAGCTGCGCGCCTTCCTCTCCGAGCGGGGCCGTGGCCGCCAGGGCCTCAGCGCCCGGAGCGTGGAGCGCAAGCTGGCCTCGATCCGAGCTTTCTACCGCTTCGCCCGGCGGCGGGGCTACCTGGAGCAGAGCCCGGCCGAGAGGCTGCGCTCACCGGCCCGCGCCCGCAGGCTGCCGGTCTGTCTGGACCGGGACGAGATGGCGGCCCTGTTCGCGGCCGCCGCCGAGGACCGCTCCGAGCTGGGCCTTCGGAACCGGGCCCTGATCGAGATGCTCTACACGGCGGGCCTGCGGGTCTCCGAGCTCTGCGCCCTGGACGAGCCCGACGTGGACATGGAAGCGCGCACGGTCCGGGTCGTGGGCAAGGGCGGCAAGGAGCGCATGCTGCCCATCGGCAAGCCGGCCAGGCAGGCGCTCGCCGACTACCGGCCGGCCAGGGAACGTCTGCTGCGCGGCGGGGGATCCGACGGCCAGGCGCTGTTCGTCAACCGCTTCGGCAGGCGGCTTTCGGTCCGCTCCGTCCGCCGGGTCCTCGACCGGCTGATCGTCCGGGCCGGCGTGCTTCGCAATGCCAGCCCGCACGCCCTGCGCCACAGCTTCGCGACCCACCTGCTCCAGGAAGGCGCGGACCTGCGCAGCATCCAGGAGCTGCTGGGTCACGCCAGCCTGTCGACCACCCAGACCTATACCCACCTGGACATCGAGCAGCTGATCGCGGTCTATGACCGGGCCCACCCGCGGGCCAGCGCACGAAAGAGGCCCGGGACGCCTGCACCGACGGCCGGAGAGGAGGACGGAGATGGAACCCTCCGCTAGCTTCCACGGGACCACCATCCTGGCGGTCCGCCGCGGAGAGGAGACGGTCATCGCCGGCGACGGCCAGATCTCCATGGATCGGCTCGTGCTCAAGCAGCGCGCGCGCAAGGTGCGCACCCTGCTGGACGGCAAGATCCTGGCCGGCTTCGCGGGCAGCACCGCGGATGCCATCACGCTGTTCGAGAAGTTCGAGGCCAAGCTCAAGGAGTACAGCGGCGCGCTGGTCCGGGCCGCGGTGGAGCTGGCCAAGGACTGGCGCACCGATCGCGTTCTCCGGAGGCTGGAGGCGCTGCTGATGGTGGCCGACCGGGAGAAGATCCTGCTGCTGTCGGGCAACGGGGACGTGATCGAGCCGGACAGTGCGGTCATGGCCATCGGCAGCGGCGGTCCATACGCCCTGGCGGCCGCCCGGGCGTTGCTCGAGCACACCGATCTGCCCGCGGCCGAGCTGGCCAGCGAGGCCATGCGGATCGCCGCGGACATCTGTGTCTTCACCAACGCGGAGATCACCATGGAGCGGCTCGGCCCCTAGCCGAGCAGGAGACGAGAGCCAATCATGTTCGACGAACAGGAAAGCGCCCAGAGCGCGTTCACGCCCCGGGAGATCGTCTCGGAGCTCGACCGCTACATCATCGGTCAGGACGAGGCCAAGCGGGCCGTGGCCATCGCGCTGCGCAACCGCTGGAGGCGGCAGCGCGTGCCCGAGGACCTGCGAGACGAGATCGCGCCGAAGAACATCATCATGATCGGCCCCACCGGGGTCGGAAAGACCGAGATCGCCAGGCGGCTCGCCCGCCTGGCTCAGGCTCCCTTTCTCAAGGTCGAGGCCAGCAAGTACACCGAGGTGGGCTACGTGGGCAGGGACGTGGAGTCGATGGTGCGCGACCTGGTCGAGATCTCCTTTCGCCTGGTCCGCGAGGAGGAGACCCAGCGCGTACGGATCAAGGCCCAGGAGCTGGCCGAGGAGCGCTTGCTCGACCTGCTGCTGCCGCCGGGCCGCTCCTTCGAGGACCGGGCGGAGGCGCAGGCCGGCAGCCTGAGCACGACCCTGGACGGAGAGCACGAGGACGAGCCGGCATCTGCGCAGCGGACCCGGGAGAAGTTCCGCCAGATGCTGCGGGAGGCCAAGCTGGACGAGCGGAGAGTCGAGCTGGACCTGACCGATCGGGGTGGGTTCTTCCCGATGATGCAGGTCTTTTCCACCTCGGGGGTGGAAGAGATGAACATGAACCTCCAGGACATGCTCGGCAACCTCTTCCCGAAGCGCACCAAGCGCCGCAGGGTCTCGGTGCCCGAGGCGCTCGAGCTGCTGACGGCGGAGGAGGCCCAGAAGCTGATCGACAACGAGCGGGTCACCCGCGAGGCCTTGCACCGAGCCGAGCAGAGCGGGATCATCATCATCGACGAGATCGACAAGGTGGCCGGGCGCGAGGCCGGCAAGGGACCCGATGTCTCGCGGGAGGGCGTCCAGCGCGACCTGCTGCCCATCGTCGAGGGCTCGACGGTGGCCACGAAGTACGGCATGGTCAACACCCAGCACATCCTCTTCATCGCCTCGGGCGCCTTCAGCGTGGCCAAGCCCTCGGACCTCATCCCCGAGCTGCAGGGCCGTTTCCCCATCCGGGTCGAGCTCGGAAGCCTGGGGCGCGACGACTTCGTCCGCATCCTCACCGAGCCGCGCAACTCCTTGATCAAGCAATATGTCGCCTTGATGGCCACCGAGGGCATCGAGCTGGTCTTCGAGGATGCGGCCCTGCAGCGGGTGGCCGACATCGCGGCCGAGGTGAACAGCCGCACCGAGAACATCGGCGCCCGCAGGTTGCACACCGTCATGGAGAAGCTGCTCGAGGACCTGTCCTTCCGCGCCCCGGAGCTCGGCTCGCAGCGGGTCGTGATCGACGAGGCCGAGGTCGTGCGCGCCCTGGCCGACATCGTCGAGGATCTCGATCTCAGCCGCTACATCCTCTGAGGCGCCCTTCCGGCCAAGGGCGGCCGCTGCTGTCGCTCGCTTGACATCCTGGATATCCAAGGGATAATAAGCTTGAATCGCGATCCTGTCCGTGAGCTGGACCCTGCGCACAGGAGGAGCAGTGGGGACGAGCACGAGAGAGAACCCGATCAGGCCCAAGGCGGTTCCCAGGCTCAACGCGGACAAGGTCCTGGAGTCGGCCGGGCTGTCGAGCGAGGAGGGCTATCTGATCTCGCGCATCGACGGGGTGTCGGACGTCGAGACGCTCATCAAGGTCGCCGGCATCGGACGGGCGAAGACCCTGGACCTGCTGGCTTCCCTCCACAGAAAGGGAGTCGTCCACATCGACGGGCTCGACGGGGGCAAGGCCGGCAAGCGGGCGAAGGGAGGCGAGGCGGTCGAAGAGGCCGAGGACAAGGCGGAGCAGGAGGGTGCGCAGGAGCCCGAGGAGGTGCCCTGGGAGGGCATGAAGTTCGATCCTTTCGACTTGGCGGAGGAGGTGGATCTGCAGGAGTACATGAAGAAGCAGATCCTCTACCTCTTCATCCACAAAGATGAGCTGACCCACTACGATGTGCTCAAGCTGGACCGCCATGCGGATGGGCGCGAGGTCAAGCGGGCCTACTTCAGGGTCTCCAAGGACTTCCACCCCGACACCTACTTCCGCAAGAACCTCGGCAGCTACAAGGCCAAGGTCGAGGCCATCTTCAAGCGCGTCAGCCTGGCCTACGACGTGCTCTCGGACGAGCAGCGCCGCGAGGCCTACGACAGGACGCTGCCTTACGTGCCGAGCAAGCAGGAGATCGAGGAAGCCGAGCGCCAGGAGAAGATCGCGGCCACCGAGGAGCGCCTCAAGGAGGAGAGGCGCCAGCGGCTGATGAAGCGCAGCCCGCTGACGGCCAGACGGGCCAAGGCGCGCCGGCACCACCGCGAGGCACTGGATGCCATGGAGGCGAAGAACTACCAGAAGGCCGCCAACTCCATGCGGCTGGCCATGGCCCTCGACCCGGACAACGCGGAGTACAAGAAGCTGCTGGAGGACGTCGAGCCCGAGGCCGCGAAGCTCAAGGGCGATCGCGAGTACAGGCGCGGTCGCTACGAGGAGGAGATGGGCAACTTCGAGGAGGCCCTGTCCGCCTACCTGCTCGCGGTCGAGGCCAACCCGGAGCACGTATCGGTCCTGGAGCGGGCAGCCAAGCTGATGCTCAAGCTCGACCGCGAGCTGCGACAGGCCTTGACTTTCTGCCGGCTGGCCATCGAGCTGGAGCCGGACAACGCGGACGTGGTCGAGATCCTGGCGGACATCTACCTCGCCCTGGGGATGGAAAAGAACGCCCTGCGCGAGTACAACCGGTATCTGAAGCTCCAGCCGCTGGCCGAGGACAAGATCAAGGTGAAGATCGAGAAGGCCAAGAAGCTCGAGCGTAAGAAGGAATCCACGAGGTAGCCGAAAGATGGCGGAGCGGACAGAGCGAGTCCTGGGCATCGACTTGGGTACCACCTACTCGTGCGTGGCGATCGTGGACGAGGGCGCGCCCATGGTGATCTCCAACAAAGGCGGCTACCGCACGACACCTTCCATGGTGGCCATGACGGCCGGAGGCCGGAGGCTGGTCGGCCATCTGGCCAAGCGGCAGGCGATCACGAACCCGCAGAACACGATCTTCGCCGCCAAGCGCTTCATCGGCCGCAAGTGGAACAGCGAGCTCATCCAGTCGGTCGTCGACTCGCTGCCCTACCAGCTCGTGGAAGGACCCCACAACGACGTGCGGGTCAAGCTCAGGGACAAGGAGTACAGCATCCCCGAGATCTCGGCCATGGTGCTGACCGAGATGAAGCGGGTGGCGGAGGAGTTTCTCGGCACGAGCTGCACCAAGGCCGTCATCACCGTGCCCGCCTACTTCAATGACGGCCAGCGCCAGGCCACCAAGGACGCGGGCAGGATCTCCGGGCTCGACGTGATGCGGATCATCAACGAGCCGACCGCGGCCGCTCTGGCGTACGGCTTTGGCAAGAAAGTCGAGAAACGGGTGGCGATCTACGATCTCGGCGGCGGCACCTTCGACATTTCCATCCTCGAGATCGGCGATTCGGTCTTCGAGGTCATCGCCACTGCCGGCGATACCTTCCTGGGGGGCGAGGACTTCGACAAGCGCATCGTCGACTGGCTCGTGTTCGCATTCGCCAAGGAGCACAACGTCGATCCGCGCGAGGACTTCATGGCCCTGCAGCGGCTCAAGGACGCCGCCGAGAAGGCCAAGTGCGAGCTCAGCTTCCAGAGCCAGGTGGAGATCAACCTGCCGTTTCTCTTCAGCGCCGGCAAGAACAAGACGCTCCACTTCCAGAAGGTCCTCTACCGCAACAAGCTCGAGGAGCTGTGCGTCGATCTGATCGAGCGGACGATCGGCATCTGCGAGCAGACCCTGCGGGACGCGGGTTTGAAGAAGAAGGAGATCACCGACGTCGTCCTGGTCGGCGGCCAGAGCCGGATGCCCAAGGTCCAGCAGATGGTCCGGAGCTTCTTCGGCATCGATCCCAGCAAGAACGTGCACCCGGACGAGGTCGTCGCGCTGGGCGCCGCCATTCAGGGCTATGCCCTGGTCGGAGAGCGCGGCGAGGAGAAGAAGACCGAGACGCTCCTGCTGGACGTCACACCGCATTCGCTGGGGATCATGATCGTGGGCGGGTACTTCCAGATCCTGCTCGAGAAGAACACCACGGTCCCGACCAGCGCCGGCCACATCTTCACCACCGTCAAGGACGGCCAGACCTCGGTCAAGATCATGGTCTTCCAGGGAGAGAGCAAGGTGGCGTCCGAGAACGAGCTGCTCGGCGAGTTCATCCTCACCGGGCTGCGCGAGGCGCCGCGCGGCGAGGTCGAGGTGGAGGTGCAGTTCGACATCTCCGCGGACGGCATCGTCAGCGTCTCGGCGCGCGACATGGAGACCGGCCGCCGGCAGTCCATCGTGGTCACGGCCACGAGCGGCTTGACCGAGGAAGAGGTCCAGGAGATGGCCGAGGAGAATCGGGACTACCTCCTGGAGGCGCTCCAGGACGAGCGCTTCGAGACTTACCGCTCCCAGGCCGAATCGCTGTGCGGCGAGATCGAGAGGCTCTTTCCGAAAGTCCGCCAGATCGTGGCGGCGTCCCAGTACGGGACGGACGTCGTGGGAAAGGCGCAGTCGACGCTGGACAGGACGAGGGCTGCGATCGAGCGCCGGGACATCGATGCTCTCGACGACTCGATCAACGGCCTGCGTTTGACGCTCACGACCTTCAAGTCACTGGCGGCCCGCCACGCCAAGTAACGGATCGGGATGAGCAAGCAGGACGAAATCCGCACTTTGCTGGACCAGGGGCTGACCCATTACGGCCTGGGCAAGATCCAGGAAGCGATCGATATCTGGAACAAGGTGCTGGCGCTGGCACCGGGTCATGCCCAGGCCGTGGAGTACATCCGCTTCGCGAGCGAGGGCTGGTCGCCCACCGGGCAGGCGGCGGAGCGAAAGCCCTATCGACCGGACGAGGAGATCCGGCCGCCACCGACCCCGGACGAGAGCCAGGCCGGACCGCCGGTTCGAACGAAGCGGGAGCAGGAGCGCTTCATCGCGCCCTCGAAGCCGGCCATCCATATCCAGAACTGGGGCAGCCTCTACGACTTCGGGCGCGGCAGCAAGTCCGAGCCCGCGAAGGCGCCGGCGCATGCCGCGCCGGCGCCCGATCCGGAGACGGACTTCAAGCTGCCGGAGTCCGCGGTCGATCTGGTGGTCGCTCCCCCCGCCAGACCGCCGGCCGAGACCCCGCCGGCTCCGGCCGGCGCGCCGGAGCCTCCGGCCAGGCAGGTGTCCGGCTGGAGCGGATGGTCGGGCGAGGTCACCGAGCCCGGCGGAGACGCCTTCGCAGGCCCGCCCAGCGAGCCGGCCTTCACGCCCGGCTCGCTGCCTCCCGAGACGGCCGCCACCCAGTCCACCTTGCCGCCGCATCCGAGCGTGCCGGCCCACGGCACGCCGGCCGGGCCCCGCGACCTGCGGGCGCCGATCTCGGGCATGCCCGTCGCCCCTCGGTTCGGCGCTGGCGAGGGCACGCCGGGCAAGCCGCCGGCCGGCGGGCGTCCAGAGCCTGCGCCTGCGGCGGCCGGGGAGAGGGCGACCCCGGCGCCGCGGATCGATCCCGTGCCGCCTTTTGTCGAGGCGAGCGGGAAAGCGCCGGCCTCGGCCGGCGTGCTGGACCTGGTGGCAGGCCAGGATGACGAGCGCAGCCCGGCATCGCACCGCGGCGAGAGCCTCCTCAAAGGCGCGCGCGACATGCTGGAGCTCGACGACTTCAGCGGCGCTTTCGAGCTGCTGAAAAAGATCGTGGACGAGGAGCCCGACAACGAGCAGGCCCGGGATCTCTTCCAGGAGGCGAGCCAGAAGCTCGAGCGCCTCTACCGGTACAAGCTCGGCGATATGCGTCGGGTGCCGAACATGCGCATGAGCGGGGATGAGGTCATCTGGCTCAACCTCGATCACCGGGCCGGGTTCCTGCTCTCCATGGTCGACGGTCAGATGTCGCTGGAGGACATCCTGAGCGTGTGCGGCCTCGAGCCACTGGAGGGCATGGGCATCCTGGTCCAGTTGATCGACGAGAAGGTATTCGATCTCGGCTGATAGCCGGGCTGGTGGTCAGGCGAGGGGATCCTCGTCCGCATCCCGGCTGCGCTGGCTCGCATAGGTACTCTTCACGTAGGCGATGAGCTTGTCCACGTAGGACTCGAAGGGCGGGCACTCGATCCGGGAGCCCTTGAGTGCATTCGTCGTGTTGGGGTTGTTGTAGATCGAGATCGTGTTGACGAGATCGATGGCCTGGCGCGGGAAACGGGATATCTTCTCCAGGCCCGGAATCATCTGCAGGGCGGAGGAGAGCCCCGAAAGCACGGAGCGGGTCAGGCCGGTCCCCATCCGGATCCGGGAAGCCTCCACGCCGAGCCGCTCGGCGATCAGGGTGTAGACGCCGCGCACGGACAGCGGGTTGGGATCCACCACGTGGAAGGTGACCCCCTGCGCGTCCGGTTGCATGCTCAACCAGGAGATGGCGTCCACGACGTAGTCCACCGGCACCATGTTCAGGGGGGCGCCGCCCTCTCCGGGCAGCGGCAGCGGCATCGAGAGCGGGGTGGCCGCCATCAGCATGCCCAGGTAGTACGGGCCGTCGAATCGACCGATCTCGCCGGTCCGGCTGTCGCCCACCACGATCGACGGGCGGTAGACGCTGATCGGCAAGGAGTCCATGGCGCGGCGGACCCGGATCTCGGCCTCGTGCTTCGTCATCTCGTATGGATTGCGGAAGCCCTGGCCGCAGTCGAGCTCCTCCTCCGTGATGACGCCTTCTCGATCCCCGGACACGTAACACGTGCTGACGTGGTTGAAGCGCCTGAGCTTGCGCGACTGCTCGGCCACCTCGAGTAGGTTGATGGTGCCCTGGATGTTGACCCGGCGCATGAGCTCCTCCGGTGCGCCCAGGTAGGAGATGGCCGCCAGGTGGTAGATATCGGTCAGCTTGCGGGTGAGGTTCTTGAGCTCGGAAGCCGACAGACCGAGATGCATGTCGGCGATGTCTCCGCTCAGGATGTGGACGCGCTCCAGGTTCTTGCGCCGGGACGCGCGGACGTAGCGCTGGGCGCTGTCGACGAATCGTTCCTGGACGAGCAAGGTGAAGTCGCTCTCGGGCTCGGTCTTGAGCAGCTTGCGTACCAGTTGCTTGCCGATGAAGCCCGGATAACCCGTGACGAGTACCTGCCGCCTTCGGCTTCGAGCCTTGGCTCGAGTCATCGCGTACCTCCCGAGCGGGTCGTCCTGCAGGGCAGGGCCCCTCCCGCTTCCTCCATGAGCTGGCTCGCGAGCTGGCGCACGGCCAGTCGCGTGCTAGCTCGATCAGCTCCATTGTCGATCAGGTGGCTCGCCCGGGTCATCTTGGCCCACTCGGGGAGCTGGGCTGTCAGGCGGGCCCGGATCTCGGCTGCCGTCCGTCCGTCCCGGCGGCTCAGCCTCTCCAGGCGCAGCCCGATCGGCGCGCGAACCACGATCAGGCCTGCCAGGCGGAAATCGACCCGGCTCTCGAGCAGCACCGCGCCCTCGATTGCGCACAGACCGGACACCGGGCGCCGGGCGTCCATGCGCGAGTCGATCTCGTCCCGGATGGCCGGGTGCAGCAGATCCTCCAGCCAGCGCCGCTGAAGAGGCTCCGAGAACACGCGGGCGGCGAGCAGCTTGCGATCGAGCCGTCCGTCGTCGCGGACGCAGTCGGGGAAGCGCTCGGCGATGGCCGCGTGGCACCGGTTGCCGGGCTCGATCAGCTCGTGCCCGACGGTGTCTGCGTCGAAGACCTCCACGCCCGCTTCGCCGAGCAGAGCGGCAACCGTGCTCTTGCCAGCGCCGATCCCTCCGGTCAATCCGTACACGAGCATGGCCGGGAACGAGGGGCCGTCACGGCCCGTCCGCTTCCTCGCTCGTCTCGTCGTCGGATGTCTCGTCGTCGCGCGGTGGGGGCGGGCGGCGCACTTTGCTCTTTGCGGCGTCTGGCTTCTTCTTGTCGTCCTGCTCTGCGCTGGGCAACGTGTAGATGAAGGAGTGGACCTTGTCGGAGTCCTTGCTGAAGAAGACGATCATGCCGTCCTTGGCGTAGTGGAAGAAGATGTGCCCGCGCTTGGTCTGCTTCTTCGTGTAGTCGGCGCCGAAGATCCGCTCCACGTCCTTGGCGTTGATCTCGCGGGCCGGAAAGATGTCGATCCGGAAGAGCACCTCGTGCTTGTCGAAGTAGAAGTTCGTCTCCAGGGCGCCCTCGATGGCCTCCTCGCCCTGGTAGTTGAGGCCGTCGGAGAGCTTGCCGCCCTTGGAGAACGACTTGCTGGGCTCGCCGTACTTGTTGATGACCTGGGTCCGGGTCGTCACTCCAGGCGTCAGACCCTTCCACGACTTGGCGGCCAGCTCGGCCGGCCAGAGACACGCGAGCAGCGCGACAGAAACCAGCGTGCGCCCCATGGGACAGCACCTCCAGAAGTGAACGGTCACTCGGAGAGAATAGCGTCAGTGCAGGAGCGAGTCAAATCGCACAAAAATCCGGGTTTTCGCTGCGACGGAAAAGATGTGTATGCGGCTCAGGGCTTCGCCCTAGGCTTTCTTATCGCTCCTCTCGATTTTCCGTAATACTGCGAAATGCCCGTCAATGGAGATCCACCTCGGCAAGATCGAGCACAGCGAAGCCCCG
>JAFGRB010000066.1 GCA_016935365.1 Deltaproteobacteria bacterium | reverse complement strand
TATCATATTGCGCCCCTGCGGGGCTTCGCTGTGCTCGATCTTGCCGAGGTGGATCTCCATTGACGGGCATTTCGCAGTATTACGGAAGATCGAGAGGAGCGATAAAAGACTACCTCTACGGAGAAGATGTATGAGGCTCAGGGCTTCGCCCTGGGCTGTATTGTGTCGCCCCTACGGGGCTTTCATTCACGGGTGCCCGCGCGGCTGCAACGCCAGGCAGCGATCAGCGGGCTTTGGAAAGGAGCCGGGATCGCAGCCCGACGAGCAGGGCGCCGAGCAGGCAGAGCAGAAGGATCGGCCCGGAGCCGGAGCCCGCGCCGCGGCAGGCACAGCCTTCTCCGGCCGCGTCCTGGTCGGCCGGCCGATCCGCGCCCCCGCCCGCATCCTCGCCCGGCGCCCCGTCGCTGCCCGGGTCCGCTCCGGCGCCGGCGTCCGCGCCCGCGTCGGTGCCGGCGTCCGATCCGCCGTCTTCGGGCGCGGGGCGCACGACCTCGAACTCGTCCTCCTGGGTCTGATCGGCCGCCAGCCCGCCCTCGTCCTCGTAGTAGAAGCGCACGTCGTACATGCCCTCGGGCACGCCCTGGGGGGCCGTCCGGCGGTGCTGCCACCGGAGCGGGCTGGGCTCGTCGGGCACGTACTCGGCCTGGCCGTAGTCGAGGATGTCCCACTCGACCGAGCCGCCGGTCCGCACGTAGAAACGGCAGTTCTGCATGTCGGCCTCGGCCGTCTCGGCGTCCTCCACCGAGGCCTTGAGCACGATCAGCTCGCCCGGGTGGACCGGCACGCCGTCGAGCCCGTCGTGCCGCACGCCGTCCGCCGACCAGACCTGGATGGCCTTTTGCAGCGGTGCGGTGTTGGCGCACGGATCGCAGTCGCCGCCGCAGTCGACGCCGGACTCGCCGCAGTCCTGCGCGCCGTTCGCGCAGTGCCCGTCGCACGGATCTCCCAGGCTGCGCACCTGGAGATTCGCGTACTTGGCCTGGAGGATGGGATCGCAGACGCCGTTGTTGCGGCCGACGAAGACGTGGCGGATCCCGGCGGTGGGGTGCTCGGGCGGGAAGTTCCAGTCGATCGTCCGGGAGCCGGACTCGCCGTTGCTGCTGTCCTCGAGCCGGGCCGTGACCTGGTCCTGGTCCCAGGCGACCGTCAGATGCAGCACGTGGTCGTCGTTCCAGTCGAAGAGCTTGCTGCCGCCGCCCTCGTTGAGGTAGGTGGCTGGCGGGAAATCGCCCGGGTGCCACAGCGCGATCTTGATCATCTGCTCCCGGTCGCCGTCGGGATCGTTCCAGAAGGCCAGAAGCTCGATGGCGGCGGTGGTCGCATCGCCGTGGTGGCCCGACTCCTTCTCGTAGAGCGAGAAGAACACGCAGTAGTTCTCGCTGGCGCTGCCGTCTGTGCCGTGGACCGGCGGGTTGAAGCAGGAGATGTCCAGCTCGGCCACGCCCGCGTCGACGGCCTGACCCATGTCGATCGTGATCATGTGGTTCGCCTGGGTCATCCGCCAGCCGTCCCCCTCGAAGCCGCCGGCCCCGGTCACGCTGCAGCCGGGGTGGTCGCAGGAGTCGTGCAGGTCCTCGTCGACGAGGACCTGGGCAAAGGCTGCGGGCCCGAGGAGCAGCAGGGCGATCGACAGGCAGGTCGCGCGCAATGGCATCGTGAGCTCCTCGCTCTCTGTCGTGAAGCCGATGGATCGAATTGTCCGCCTCGAGCGAGCGGCCTGTCAAGCCGGGGACGGCGCGCCGTCTAGAACCAGCTCGTGATCAGCCAGTAGTCGTGCCCCCAGAGCAGGCAGGCCAGGAGGTAGCTCGAAGACAGCACGACAAGGACGATCCGCCCGCCTAGCCGGCGCACGAACGGCAGGCACAGCAGCAGCAGCAAGAACCAGCCGGGCAGCAGGGCGATGGGCATGAACTGGGCCAGGACCTGGGCGCCCCGGTCGCCGGGCCAGAAGGTCATGATGTTGGGCCCCACGCCGTGCATCATGCGCTCCTGCTCCCCGCGGCTCGACGGCAGCAGGCGCCGGTAGCGCTGGCCGAACGAGAGCGGCACCGGGCGCAGCTCCTCGTCGAGCACCACGGCGCCGAGCGAGGTCTCGTGGATGATCCAGCTCCGGCCCCGGTACTCGACCGGGTAGGTGGCGATGGTCGCGCTCAGGTCGTCGTGGGCCACCAGCGGGCCGGGGCGATCCAGCCGCGCTCCCAGGCGCAGGTCCCAGCCCGTGTCCATGCGCGCGAACCGATCGCCGAGCCGGGCGATGTGGTGGTGCGCTCCTTTTCGCCAGACCGCGGTCCGCACCAGCTCCTGGCCCTCCAGGCGCAGCAGGCCGGCAGGGTAGAACTCGGAGCCCGCCCCGGCCGGAAGATCGGGCTTTGGCGGGTGGACCAGCCTCGAGCCCTCGACCCGCCACAGGCCGTCGGAGCGAAGCACGTGGCCGGGCAGCCGGTCCAGGCCGCGGAGCTTTCGGGGCACGCCCTCGATCGGCTGCCGGCCCTCGGGGCCGAGCAGCATGAGCTCATGGGGCCGGTCCCAGTTGTACTTCTTCTGCCAGACCGCCCGCCAGGCGCCGTCCGGGCCCAGCCAGGCGCCGAGCAGGAGCGGCCTGCGATCCAGATCCGGTGCGAGCTGGGTGCAGCGGAGAGGGCCTTCCCCCTCCCTCGCCCTCCCAGCCTCCCGGCGAAGCAAGTCCCCCCTCTCCCTCCGGGAGAGGGGGTTAGGGGGTGAGGGGTCAGAGGGTGAGGGGATCCGGCAGACCTGGCCCCGGTAGTAGACGAATTCCAGCCCGGGACCGCGCGCGTCCCAGGCGAGCAGCTGGTAGACGCTCTCGGGCGCGCCCGCCAGGCTGCCCACCAGGCTGGCGCCGCCTTGGGGCCTGATCCGCAGCACGATCTCGTCGCGCGTGCGCCGATCGCGCGAGACCGAAACCAGCACGAGCCGGTCCTCGCCCGAGGCCATCAGGCCGCGGATCTCCAGGCTGCGCGGATCGGTCCACGGGGCCGGCAGGGGCCAGCGGCGCTGGACCTCGAGCGAGCCCAGGTCGATCCGCACCAGCTCGCCGTGACCCTCGTCGCCCAGGCCGCACTGCCAGGCGGCCCAGATCCCACAGCCGTCCTGGACGTGGTCCTTGAAGTGGCAGCGGAACCAGGGCGCCTCGTCGGCCGGCGCCACGCCCTGGACGCGGATCGGGTGCGGCGGGCTGACGTTGGTGAGCGCCTCGTAGATCAGCCGGGCCCAGACCAGGCAGCCGAGCAGCAGGGCCAGGGCGGGGACCGGGTACCAGAGCCAGCGCGCTTTCGAGCGGCGCGTCATGGGACGAGTCTGGCACGGCCGGCACAGGCCCACAAGCGGGCTTCATCTTTCTTCACATTCGGCACACAGCTGCGCAAGAGCGGGCGGGCATGCTATGCTCATGAACCACGAAGAAAGGGAGATGCGGTCATGAAGAACGCGATCACGATCCTGACGACGCTCGGCCTGTCCCTGTCGCTCCTCGCCTGCGGGCAGCGCGGCATGGACGCGGACGGCCAGCTGATGCAGCAGCTCGTCGAGCGGAGGTTGAACGGGATGCTGGATGCGATCGAGGCCAGCGACGCGCAGCGTACGCAGATCGTCGCGGTCAAGGACCGCATGCTCGGCGAGCTGCACAAGATGAAGGCTGGCCACAAGCAGGACATCCAGCTGGCCGTGGCCGAGGTCCGCAAGGACGAGCCCGACCGCGAGAAGCTGCACCGCGTGCTGGACGCGCGCATCGACGCCCATCGGGCCTTCGCCCACCAGGCGCTCGACGCCGTGCTGGACGTCCACGCGGTGCTCACGCCCGCGCAGCGCGCGGCCGTACTGGACAAGATGGAGGAGATGCACGCCAAGCGCCGCGGGCACTTCATGCGCTTCCGCGAGCGATTCCTGCAGCGAGAGATCGAAGGCGAGAAGTGACGCGCGCCGTGGCGGCATGAGCAAGCCCGCGGCGGCCTCCATATCGTCGCGGCCTTCGCCGTTCAATCCTCGGGCACGAAGCAGATCATGTACGGCGGCAGGCCGGTGTCGATCGGCTGAGCGCTCAGCTCGGCGTCTGTCCGGGTGTCGATGATCCGCACGCCCGGGGCCTCGCGGTTGCGATCGCAGACCCAGAGCTGGCTGCGGTCCGGGCTCAGGGTCAGGAAGGAGTAGTCGTAGTCGTCCGCGTCCAGCAGGACCGCGAGCGGCTCGGCGCCCGAGGGGTCGAAGCGGACCAGCCGGGTGCGCATCTGGGAGTCGGACTTGGGCACGCCGAGGATCGCATAGCCGCGCTGCCCGTCGAGCAGCTCCGCGTCGACCAGATCGCCGCCCAGGTCCTGCTCGCGTACGGCCAGGCCGGCAGGGCCGTCCGCGCCGGGCGGCAGCAGCTCGATCCCGCCGTCCAGCTCGCCGAAGACGCCGGCCTCGATCACGGCGACGCGATCCAGCTCGGGCACGTAGCGCAATGGCGCGAAGGGGTTGGGCGCGCTGAGCCGGATCTCGCGCTCGACCTCGCCGCGCGCGCCGTCCAGCACCAGCAAGGACGAGTAGCCAGCGGGCTGGAAGTCGGTCAGGCGCTGCAGGCTCACGAAGAGGGATTCTTCGTGCACCAGGGCCCAGGCCGCCTCGGGCACGCCGTCGGCGTCCGCCCAGGCGCCCAGGTCGAGCGTGCCCAGCTCGGTGCCCTCGGAGGGGTGGACGATGGACAGGGCGGGATCAGCGTAGCGCAGCACGTAGGCCCGCTCGGCCGAGATCACGCCGATGTCCTGCGGGTTGCTTCCCGCGCCCACCGAGTACTCGCCGCAGACCCGCCAGCCGTCGTCCGGGTCGAGCAGCGCGACCGCGTCTGCGCCCATGCGGGAGACGACATACGGCGTGCGGGTGCGCGGATCGTAGCGGCAGACCGCGTCCGGGTGGATGCGCTCGAGGCTTCGCCAGGTCTCGAGGGAGCGCATGTCGACCAGCGAGGTGGCGCCGTCCTGGTAGTCGGTCGTGATGACCAGCGCCTTGCCGCGGCCGCTCGGATCGCCGAGCGGGCTGCCCTGCGGGCTGCAGGCGGAGACGGCCAGCGCAAGGGCCAGGAGCTGGATCGGGCCGCATGCCAGGCTCGCCCGAAAGCCCCGAAGGGGCGAAATAAACCAGCCCAGGGCGAAGCCGGCAGAGCCGGCGAAGCCCTGGGATAGAGATGCAGAAAGCACGAGAGCCCTGAAGGGGCGCAATAGCATCCGCCAGCATCGGCTATTTCGCCCTTTCAGGGCTTGCCGATTCATGTCCGCCTTTATTCCCAGGGCTTCGCCCTGGGCTGTGTTATACCGCCCCTTTGGGGCTTTCGGAGACTCTCGGAAAACCCGGGTCTCGTCGCTTCGAAATGGCGCGGTGATGCGTCTCTTCGTCATATCCATCCCTCAGCATCTCCAGTGCAAGGTGGCCATGATCGTCCTGCCCGGCAGCGGAAAGGACGCGAAGTCCCGCAGCGGCCGCTGCCTGCCCTGCGCGTCGTGCAGCACGAAGCTGTCGCACAGGTTCTTGACCTCCACGCTCATCGACAGGCCGGTCGCGGCGTGGCTCATCCGAAAGCCGGCCCCGAAGAGCAGCCGGGCCAGGGCGTCCTCTTCCAGGTTGGCGGGCGTGAGGTCGTTCTGACCCGCGTAGTCCACGTCGAACCACAGCTTGATCCCCCACCTGGGGAAGGCTTGCTCGAAGGCGATCCGGCTGAAGACCTCGTGGACCGGCCGTCCGGGCAGGCGCTTGCCCTCATAGTACGGCGTCTCCGAGCGGTTGATCGCGTGCAGGTAGGTGTAGTTGGCACTCAGGCTGAGGCGCTCCCAGAGCTCCAGGCGCAGGCTCGTCTCCAGGCCCAGGATCTCGGCCGCGTCCACGTTCTCGCTGCGCACGGTGGACTGGGAGTTCTGCACCAGGACGATCAGATCGTCGGTCCAGCTGCCGAAGCCGATCAGCTCGACCCGCAGCAAGTCGAGCGGGCCTCGGCCGGCCAGGATCCAGATCAGGCCCGCGTCCGCGTTGAAGCCCGTCTCCGGGCGCAGCTCGGCGTTGCCGATCACGGAGCCGCGATCGCCGAAGAGCTCGGCGATGTCCGGCGTGCGCACGCTGCGGCCGCCGTTGGCCTGGAAGGTCAGCCCGGCCACCGCCTCCCAGCGCAGGCCGAGCGCCGCCTGCCAGAGGAAGTCGTCTTTGTTCACCGGCTCCATCTGGCCGAGGCCGCCCGGAAGGATGCCGCCGCCGAAGGCGCTGTGCAGGTACTCCAGGCGCACGCTCGGCAGCGCGCTCAGCCGCTGCCAGATGGTCCACTCGTGCTGGGCGGCCAGGGCCATGCGCAGCCGATCGGCCGGCTGGCCGCGCTGATCGAGGACCAGCTCCTGGTGGCCAAAGCGCTCCCAGCGCCCCTCGAGCCTGGCGGCGCTGAGGTGCTCGGGCGCGAGCAGGGCCTGGAAGAGCCCGCCGAGCGCCAGGGCGTGGGTTGAGGCCAGCGCGTGCTGGCGCCCCAGGCCCAGCTCCCCGTGGGCGCCGAAGCTGTCGTCGAAGTCGTCGTGCAGGTAGAGCCAGGATGCGTCCAGGCCGAGCTTGGCCGACTCGCCCAGGGGACGGAGCGCCCGGAGGCTCAGGGCGCTGCGGGCCGTGCCCAGACGGGCGTGCTCGGTGGGGACCGAGTCGATGCCGGCGATGCCCTGATCCTTGAGCTGGAAGCTCTCGGCCAGCGTCAGGCGCCAGTCGGCCAGGCTGCACTCCAGCTTGGCCAGCGCGTTCAGCGCGCGGTGATCGTTGTTGCTGCGCGGCTGGATGCGATCGTCGTCCGGGTTGAAGAGCGTGCCGTTGCGGTTGAGGTAGTCGAAGTCGCCCGCGGAGCGCTCGAGCGACACGGCGCCGAGCAGCTCGGCCTCTGCCCAGGGCAGCCGGTGCCCGCTGAAGGCGTGCAGCCTGAGGCTGTCGAAGGAGCCCGCGCTCAGGGCCAGCTCGGTCCGGCCGTGCTCGAAGTCCCGGGTCCTGAGGTGCAGCGCGCCGCCGATGCCGGCCGTGGAGAGCTCGATCGGCGCGAAGCCCCGGTAGACCTCGATGCGCGAGAGGGTGTCGAGCGCCAGGGTGCCCAGGTCGACGACCGCGAAGCCGCCGCCGTTGAGCAGCACCCCGTCGAGGTAGACCGGCACCTGGCTCGGCGTCGAGCCGCGGATCGAGGCCGCGCCGTAGGAGCCCAGCCCGCCCAGCCTGCGGACCTGCACGCCCACGGCGTCGCTGAGCACCTCGCTGACGGTCTCGACCCGCATCGAGGCCTCCTTGACCTCGAGGCACTCTCCGAAGGCGGTCGTCTGCCCGCCCGCGTCCAGGCGCCGGGCCTTGACCAGCACCGTCTCCAGATCGAGATCCTCGAGCCCGCGCCGCTCCTCCTCGCTCAGCTGGTCGAGATCCGCTTCCTCGGACTCCTCGCCCGCAGCCGGCGCGGCCGCGAGCAGGAGGCACGCCAGGCATGCGAGGCATGCTCGCTGACCGCCGGCGCCGATCCGAGCAAAGCCCCGATGGGGCTTCGGCTCGCTCCTCGGCCCATTTCCCAGGGCTTCGCCCTGAGCCGTATGCACATCTTTTCCGTCGCAGGGTTTACCGCTGCGAAGCAGCGGGGGGATAAAGCTTTCCTGGGGCTGAAGCCCCAGGCTATATCCCATCGCTGCTTCGCAGCGAAAAATCCGGATCTCGGAGCTTGCCAAGCCCACTCTTCCCTTGCGCTCTGAGATGGGTATCAGGCTCAGGGCTTCGCCCTGGGCTGGTATGTTCCGCCCCTTCGGGGCTTTTGCCCATGGACCGCATCTGTCGATTTGTGGATCATCCCTCGTTTCGAGGAGCCGGCGCATCGAAGGCATCGGGCTTCTCTGCTGTCTCAGCGCGCGGCGTGCAGCGCGGCCACCGCGTCCAGGTCGAATCCGGCGCTGCCCGCAGTCGGGAAGGGATCGAAGATCGGCTGCCCGAAGGAGTCCAGCGCGCTGCCGTCGCCGATCACGTCGACGATGCGCACGTAGCGGATCGCCCCGAGGTCGACCCGGCCCGCCCGCACCTCCTCCGCCTGGGCGAAGACCGCCAGGTCGAAGGGCGTGCCGAAGCCCTGGCGGTACTTGCCCGCCAGGGAGCCGACCCGCGTCGTGTCCAGCGTGCCGAAGGCGTCCACGGGCTCGTCGCCGAGGAAGGCGTGATCGAAGCGCAAATAGCGCGTCCCGTCGCTGCTGACCTCGACTTGAGCGAGCTCCAGGTAGTCGTCCAGAAAGCCGTTTTCGAACACGGCCAGATCGAAGCCCGGGCCGTCGGCGATCGGCGGGTCGAAGGCGAGCGTGATCGATCCGCCGCGCCCCAGGCTGACGATCCCGGTCGAGCTCCCGTCGGCCGGGCCGAGCGCCTCCTCGGCGCGCTGCCACTGCGCGTCCACCTCCGGCCCGAGGTCCACCTCCTCGACGGCGCTGGCCCAGCCGACGATGGACGCGTCGCCGGCCGCGACGGCCGTGCTGCCCGCCTGGCCCGCGGGCGGCGGGTAGGCCTCGCGAAGCTCGTAGGTGAAGGCGAAGGGCGCCTCGGCCGGGCAGCTTCCCGGCCGGATGCGGGCGAAGACCCTGAGCAAGGTCGGCGCCGCGACCGCGGGCAGGCCGAGCTCCGAGGCGTCCTGCCAGGCGTCGGGCTCTGCGGCCTGCGGATCCGCGGCCGTGCCTACCTGGACCGGCGCGCCCTCGGGCGCCTGGAAGCGCAGCACGGCCCCGGCGTGGATGAAGCGCATCACCGGCGGCCTCGGCAGCGCGCAGGGATCGGCCTGCTCGGCAGCGCCGCATCCGATGAGCAGCAGCAAGAGGGGAGGAGTAAAAGCCCGGGTCGCCGCGCAGCAGGTTTTCCAGATCCGCCGCGAGGTCGAGGAGCTGCAAGAATCCGCCCGCAGGCGTGGTCTTCCCGCGTCGAGGAGCGGATTCGAAGCAGCGACGAAGAGATCGTGCTGGAGGTGGGAAATCTGGCTCATCGGAGTTCTCCCTCCTCGGGAAGAAAGGTCCGGCTGGCAGAGGCAGGTTTTCCGGCTCGCGCTTCGCCCTACTCCCGGCGCCTTCCCGCGGGCTGTTCGCCTGCCCGCAGTGGCTCGAAGGCCGGTTTCGTCCGCGCTCACGGCGGCGGGACCGCGTCGGATTCGCACCGAGCTTCCCTGATCCGTGCCAGCGTCTACGCGTTCATCTAGCAGGACCCTCCACCGCGGTCAATGTTTTCGATTGACCTCGGTCGAGGCCTTGCTAGAATCCCTCTCATCGCCGGGCGCGCTTCGAGGGAAGTCGGTGAAAGGCCGACGCGGTCCCGCCGCCGTATGCGACGACGAAACCGGCACACAGGCCACTGGGCCCGGACGGGCCCGGGAAGGCGCCGGGAGTAGGAAGACTCGCGAGCCGGAAAACCTCACGCCCCCCGGACGCCTGCGTCTCTTCGCGGAAGGAGAGCTGGTGAGGCTTCTTCGGTACCCATATCCCATTTCACGAACGGAAAGGAAGGCGATCATGCGATCGGCGCGTGCGTGGTGTGTTTTTCTTCTCGCTCTGCTCGTCCTGGGCGCTTGCGGCACGGACGATAACGCGTGCGAGGACGTGAGCTGCGGCGAGCACGGCTCCTGCGATCCCGAGACCGGGGCCTGCGTCTGCGAGACCGGCTACCACCTCGACGGCGATGTCTGCCTCGAGGACGAGTGCAGCGCGGACGCCGACTGCGACGACGGGCT
>JAFGRB010000065.1 GCA_016935365.1 Deltaproteobacteria bacterium | reverse complement strand
GCAGCTTCACCCCAAAACGACCGCCCTTCGGGCGGCCAGCCCTGAAAACAAACGCGGTTTGGAAACCGCGCTTGTTTTAGGACTAGGAGGGTGTTGAAAACACCCGGCTGTTCTTCGAGACCCTGAGCTACGCCGAGGCGGTCACCACGAAATCGGAGAGAAGGAGCCACCGAGATGCCGGAGTAGCAGCGCTCCTTCAGAGCGCATGGCTGTTTCTTGCCTTCTTGAACCTGGGTCTGAAGACCCAGGCTTTATCCCCCCGCTGCTTCGCAGCGGAAAACCTGGCGACGGAAAAGATAGTTGGGTGCAAATCCCAGTTTCCGCCCATCGATGGACAACCGCCGGACGGCGCCCCGCAGCACGGCGGCGGAAAAACCACCGTCTACATTACTTGCTCAACCCAAGGTAGTTTCACGGGCGCCCCCCGACATGCAACGGGCTCGAGGTAGCTACTAGAGGCTCTGGCGGTAGAGATCCTCGAGCTGCTGCTCGCCCCACTCGCCCGGGGTGATGCCCAGGTGCTTCTTGTCGAGCGACTGCTGGACGAACATCGGGATGTCCTTCTCCTGGAAGCCGTAGGCCGTCAGGCGCGGCGCGACCCCGAGCTGCTCGATGAAGGCCCGCAGGGCCTTCGGGGGATCGGCCTCCTCGCCGAGCACCCGCCCCACGTAGGCGGCTCGCGGCCGCTGCACCTCCAGATCGCACATCCGCTCCAGGAACGCGGGCAGCAGCAGCACGGTGGCCCGGCCGTGGGGGATGTCATAGCGCACTGTGACGGGATAGCCGAGCGCGTGGGGCACGAGCGTGGCCGTGTCCGCGATGGCCATCCCGGCGAAGGCTGCGGCCAGCTGCATGCCCGAGCGGGCCTCGAGGTTTGCTGGCTCGGTGCGGGACACGGGCAGGTGGGTCGCCAACCGATCGATGGCCCGGCGGGCGTAGAGATCGGACAGGTCGCTGCGCTTTTTCGAGAAGATCGCCTCGACCGCGTGGCACAGCACGTCCAGGCCCGAGTTCACGGTCACCTGCTCCGGCATGGACACCGTCACCTCGGGGTCCAGGATGGCGAGCCGCGGGAAGAGGTTGGGATGCGCCAGGCCGAACTTGTCGCACTCGGACACGTCGGTCAGCACCGAGAAGGGCGTCACCTCGGAGCCGGTGCCCGCGGTGGTGGGCACGGCCACGACCGGCATGGGCGGGTGGCCTGGCCGGGCGCCGGAGAAGAACTCGCGGATCTCGCCCTCGTTGACGGCCATCATGGCGATGGCCTTGGCCGCGTCCATGGCGCTCCCGCCGCCCACGGCCAGGACCCAGCGGGCCTTCTTGTCCTGGGCCAGGGCCACGCCTTCGCGGATCGTGTCCACGGTCGGGTTCGGCTCGACCTGGTCGAAGAGCACCGACTCGATCCGGGCGGACAGCAGGCACTCCTGAACTCGCTCGAGCAGACCGCTCAGCCGCGCGGCCCTCCGGCCGGTCACCAGAAGACAGCGCCGCTTGATGGCCGCCACCTCCTCCGGCAGACGGCCGAGGCTCCCCTCCCCCCAGATGATCCGGGTCGGCATGTGGTGGCTGAAGATCATGTCCTGGTGAAACATACACGCCTTTTCTCGAAATGCAAGCCTCTCCGGACAGGCCGGTACCGACCGGTGGTAACTCGAAACACCAGGCCAGGTAGCAGGTCTTGCTTCGCATCTTATTGTCAATAAATGAGTTTTTTCTGAAGTCGCGACAACTACCCCAAGAGCGCACGCGACAAGATGTCTCGTCCGGACCCGGTTCACAGCTCGAAGTCGAGGAGAATAGAGGCACTAGCTCGACAGCCACACCTGGCACACGGGTTGCTCTCTGTCTTTTCGGGAGGCACGATCCATGAGAAGAATCGCTGTGGCGCTGACTCTGTCCGCCTCGCTCCTGGCGGGCGCCTGCATCCAGCCCGCATCCACGGGCGTGCTCGAGGAGGACGAGCTCTATAACACGATGGGACTCGGCAGCCTGCCGCTCTTCGGCCCCGAGGGGATCGCGCCGGTGTCTGCATCGACCCAGCCCTTCTGCCGGGTGGGCCTGATGTGGGACGCGCCCGAGGGGACGCGCCTGGAGGGCCGGATCGGAGATGCGGCCGGCGGGTGGTCGGGCTGGTTTCCGATCGAGCCGCGCTGGACCGAGGGCATCGCCCACACCGGACACGTTGACGTGCCCTGGGGACAGGCCGAGCTCTTCCAGCTCCGGATCGCGGCCGGGCCGCAGCCCTCCCACCTGATCGCCGAGGGGCTCGCGCAGATCGGCGAGGTGCAGCTCGAGGCCGCGCCCGAGCTCGAGCCCTACGCGCAGACTCGGCAGGCGCTCGGGCCGTCCTGGCTGGTCCACTCCCGCTCCGACTGGGGCGCCAGGCAGCCGGCCTGCAGCTCCGGCTCGCACAGCCCATCGAAGGCCACCATTCACCACACGGCCACGCCCTTGCCCGACTCCATCTCGCCGCCCGCGCGCATGCGCCAGATGCAGGCCTACCACATCGACACCCGCGGCTGGTGCGACATCGGCTACCACTTCGTGGTGGACCGGAACGGCGAGATCTGGCAAGGGCGCAACGAGACCGTCATCGGAGCCCACGTGGCGAACAACAACACGAACAACGTGGGCATCTCTTACATGGGCACCTACAACTCGGTCGCACCCACGGCCACCCAGATCGACCGCGGGGCGACGCTGCTCTCGTGGCTGAACGAGCGCTACGGCATCCCCCTCGATCGCAGCCACGTAAAGGGCCACCGCGAGTACCGGGGCAACAGCTCGGGCGACTGCCCGGGCGATCAGATCCAGTCCCGGCTCAGCCAGCTGCTCGGCGGCGGTTCCGGGGATCCGGGCGGGGGGCAGGAGAGCGGAACCGGCACGCTGCAGGGCGTGATCTTCGCGGACACGGGGTCGGGCACGGCCGACATGAGTATCCGCATCCCGGGCTCGACCGTCAGCGCCGGAGGCCAGAGCACCGGCGCGCGGTCCGGCGATGCCTACTGGTCGTTCAGCCTGCCGCCCGGCACGTACGGCGTGACCGCCTCGGCGCCCGGCTACCAATCCGCCACACGCACCTGTAGCCTGGCCGCCGGCGAGCAGGCCTGGTGCTCGATCGGGCTCGTCGAGGCCAGCGGCACCGGCGCAGCCGGAGAGCTTCTGGGCGTGGTCTTCGTCGACACGGGCGCCGGCACGGCCGACATGAGCCAGCGCGTGCCCGGCGCCGAGGTGCGTGCGGGCAGCGCGAGCGCCAAGGCCCGGGACGGCGACGCCTACTGGTCGCTGAGCTTGCCCGAGGGCAGCTACACGGTTGTCGCCTCGGCCTCGGGCTATCGGGACGGCTCGCGGAGCTGTACGGTCTCGGCCGGACAGCAGACGTGGTGCTCGGTGGGCGTGCTGGCCGGCGGCGGCGATCCCGGCGGCGAGGACCCCGGCGGCGAGGATCCCGGCGGCGGCGATCCCGGCGGCGAGAACCCCGGCGGCGAGCCGAAAGGCCGGATCTACGGTTACGTGATCGAGTTCACCAGCGCCGATGCCTTCGAGGCCTGCGAGGGGCCGAGGATCGCCGGCGCCGAGGTGCGGATGGACAGCGGGGAGATCGTCCAGACCGGCTCGGACGCATTCTTCGAGCTCTGGGTGGAGCCGGGCGATCACGTGGTGGCGGCCTCGGCGGCAGGCTACCTCGACGGCGGCTACCCGTGCTCGGTCGAGCCCGGCGGCGAGAGTCTCTGCTGTATCGCCGTGCTGCCAGATGGCCCCCCGCAAAGCGGGAGCGAATCGCAGGATCCGGGCGAGGACGGCTCGGAGCCCGACGAGATGGTCGGCTGCAGCAGCGCGAGCGCGCCCGGCTCGCTGCTGGCCGGGATCGTGCTGATCGTCCTGCTCAGCCGTCGCCGTCTTCGCCCTTGACCGCCTCGGCCCCGTCGTCTTCGCCCTCGGCCGCCTTTGGCTCGCCGGCGGGCTCTACCCGGGCCGGCTGGCAGATCGCCCGGAACTGCTCGACCACGATCGGCGCGGAGCGCACGCCCAGCTCGTGAGAGCGATCGAAGTGTGCCGCGGCCAGCTTGCACAGGCCCATGCCGGTCAGGACGACAGCCAGGGAGTGGTGGGCCTGAGGGAAGTCCTCGCGGAGCGAGAGCGAGCGGAGGAAGGCCCGCGCGGCCTCCTCGAGTGCGTCGCCCTTGGTATGGGCCAGGCCGAGGTTGTACCAGGCGGTGGCATTCTGCTCCTCGAGCTCCACCGCGCGCTTCAGGTGCAGGATCGCCTCCGCAACCGCGCCCTGGTTGCTCAGGAAGAGTCCGAGGTTGCTGTGCACGTTCGCGTCATCGGGCGCCAGCGCCACCGCCTTGCGGCCGGCCTCGATCGCCTCGGCCTCGCGGCCCAGCGTCCCCAGGGTCAGCGAGAGCTGGGCCCAGGCAGCCGCGGAGCCCGGCTGCCGCTCGACGGCCTGGCGCAGCACCTCGACTGCCTGCTCGCGATGCTTGAGCTTCCGGAGGAGCTGGGCCAGGGTCACGCAGGTGTCGATATCGTCCGGCCGGACCTGGATGGCCTTGCGGTAGCTCTCGACCGCCGCCTGCAGGTCGCCCCGCCGGTGAAGGGCGCTGGCGAGCTGGACCAGGGTCTCCGCGTGGCCCGGCCTCAGATCGAGGCTCTTGCGCAGGTGCGCCGTGCCCTCGGGCAGGCGTCCGTCCTGCACCAGCAGCCAGCCGAGCCGGCCCTCGACCTCTGCATCCTCGGGCTGCATGCGCACCACCTTGCGGCAGGCGGCGATCGCCCCTCCTCCCTGCTCGGCCAGACAGACCGTGCGCAGCTTGGCGAGCAGATCCGCGGTGTCCCGCTCGGGCTCGACGATCTCGGCGCCGGCGCAGGCCGAGATCGCCCATGCCATGGCCAGCGAACCGATGCACACGAAGGCGTTCTCGCGTCTCATGCGGGCAAGGCTAACCACTCGCTGCCGAGCTTGTCAAACCCGGAGCCGCTGCACGGACGGCGTATCGATTCTTGACGCCAGCCTCCTCGCCGCCTATCGTGGAAGCTCCGGAGGAGAGCTTGCCCCAACCGTGCGCCAGGATCGGCAGGAGCGGAAGGATCGCAGCTCTGCTGGCCGTCTCTTTTACTTGCAGTCTCTGGGCCTTCCAGCTCCGAGCCCGGGCAGGTCAGCTGGCGATCGAGATCGAGCTGCCGGACGAGGAGCGCCTGATCGCACCCGGCAAGCGGATCGAGGTCACCATCCGCGCGGTGGAGCAGGAGAGCAAGCGCGGCGTGGCCGGGCTCGAGCTGCAGCTCGACGCCTCCAACGGCCTTATCGGTCCCGCGACCGACCGCGGAGGAGGCCGCTACACGGCGGAGTACACCATGCCGGCCAAGCGACACCCGCAGGTGGTGCTGCTGGCGGCCAAGGCGCCCGGCGCGCCACCGGCCTGGAAAGTGCTCAAGCTGCGCTCGCGCGTGGAGCTGCCGGTCAACACCTCGAAGCCGCACGTCCAGGTCACGCTCAGGCTCGGGGGGCGCAGCTACGGACCGGCCCGGAGCGATGCCCGCGGACGCGTCAAGATCCCGGTCGAGGTCCGGCCAGGAGAGACAGAAGCCCTGGCCGTGGGGGTCGACGAGTTCGGCAACCGGACCGAGCGGCGGGTGGCCATCCCGGTCCCGGATACCCCTTCCGTGGTCGGCTTCGCCGAGCGCAAGCGCCTGGCCGCCGACGGCGCCGACCGCAGCGCCCTCTACATCGTCGCGGTGCAGCCCGACGGCAGGCCGAACGACAAGCTCAAGCTGATCGCCTTCCGCACCAGCGGCTCGGTCTCCGCGGCCCGTCGAATCGCGCCCGGGCTCTACCGGCTCGACTTCACCGCCCCATCCGGCCTCGGCCGCGAGCGGGTCTCGATCACGCTCGCGGAGAAAGGCCAGGTCAAGCTCAACCGGCGCCGCTTCACGTTCTCTCTCACCGCGGGCCAGCCGCAGCGGATCGAGATCCAGGCCGAGCCCGCAGAGCTCTTCGCCGACGGCAAGAGCACTGCCCGGCTGGTGGCGACCGTGACCGATCGGGCTGGAAACCGGCTCGAGAACACCGCGCCCCGCTTCGTATGCGAGCACGGCTTTCCCGAACCGACGCGCGAGCTGGGCGACGGCCGCTACGAGTCCATCTACCAGGCCCCGATCCACAAGCAGGGCCCGGCGGGCTGCCGGGCCGAGCTGCAGCGCGCCGACGGCACGCCGCTGCGAGCGGACTTCGATCTCCTGCTCCGACCGCCGCGGCCTGACAAGCTGGTCCTGCGCATCGAGCCCAAGCGCTTGCCCATGGACGGAAGATCGCACGCCACCATCCAGATCGAGGTCTTGGATCACTACGGCAACCCGATGGAAGGCGTCGCGCTGGCAGCCTCGGCTTCGCTGGGCGGTCTCGATCCGGTCAGCGAGGAGGGCCAGGGGCGGTACCACGTGAGCTATACCGCTCCCCGGGGAAGCGAGGACAGCCGGGTTCGCATCGAGCTCCGCTCCGGCGAGGGGCCGGAGAGCGTGCGCGAGACGATCGTGCTGGAGCTCGACGGGATCGAGCCGCCCCCGCCTCCCTTGCCCTGGATCTCGATTGGCCCCGCGGCTGCACTCATGACCAACTTCGGCCGCCTGCTCTACGGGGGGGTCAACCTGGACGCGGCCCTGCGCATCCCCTGGCTGCGGGGCTACCTCTACCTGGACATCGAGCTCGGCTACCGGATCGGACGCAAGGAGAACGAGAGCGATGTGCGCGATCTGCGCCTGGACACGTGCGTGGAGACCTGGCCGCTGTACGCATCGCTGTGGTTCAAGCCGTGGCCGCATGCACGGATCACGCCGGTGATCATCCTGGGGGGCGGCCCCGTCTTCGCCCAGTGGTCCCTGAAGGGCAGCGACGGGTCCTCGGAGCGGCAGCACGACCTGCTGCTCGGCGCCCTGGCTGGGCTGGGCGGCGAGCTTGCGCTTGGCGCCGGAGCGCTCTTCGTGCAGCTGCGTTACACCTATGCCTTTCTGCGGGACCAGGCGGACGCGCGCCAGCCCGACCCGGCGCACGGCTCGTCCATCAAGGGCAGCGTGGGCGGCCTGGACGCGACGCTCGGCTACCGGGTCTTTTTCTGAGGGAGCCATGCACCGATCGAGCCTACTCGCGACCCTGCTGTGCTGCGGCTGCGCCGTAGAGGCGCTCGCCCCGCCGGAGATCGCGGCCGTGTGCCGGGCCGACGACCAGGCCGTCTGCGAGGACTGGGCCTGGGCCGGGGCCGGGGCCGAGATCCGGATCGCGGGCCAGGGCTTGCATCCTGCCTACGAGATCGACCTGGGAGACGACGAGGCGCCCCGGACCGGCATCTTCTCGGCCCGGCTGGGGAGCATGGAGCTGGAGGACGTCCAGCTGGACGTGCACGGCTGGTCCGAGCAGCCCGCGCTCGCGGCCAGGCTGCCCGTCGCGCTGCCGCTTGGCAGCCACCTGCTGGAGATCGAGACGCCGGGGGGTCAGCGCGCCGCGCGCGTCGACGCCTTCAGGCTGGAGAACCCCTTGCTGCTCGTGCTGGGGGCGGACAAGCTGCGCTTGCCGCGCCAGGACCAGCTCGTCCTGCACGTCGGGCTTTCGAACCTGGGCCCCGCCGAGCTTTCCGAAGTGCAGCTCGACTGGGTCCAGAGCGGCACCGGCGCCCTGCTGCCCCCGGAGCACACCGAGCCCATCCGGCTCGAGGCCGGGCAATCCACAACCGTGGATCAGGTCTGGTCGGCGAGCAGCCCGGGCCGGACCCAGATCTCGATCTGGCCGCGCGGCCTGGCCGCCGGCTGTGTGCAGCTCACCGCTTCCGGGCCGCGGACGATCGACGTCGAGATCCTGGAGCAGGCCAGCCTCACGTGCGCGGTCCGGGCCAGCGAGGACCGGCCCAGGATCGGCGAGGGGATCGAGCTGCTCGTCACGGCCTCCAACCCGGGGGGCGTGGCCGTGCAGGACGTCATCGTCGAGCAAGTCGAGACTTCCGGCGCTGGCGGGCTGGACCTGGACGCAAGCCCGTCAGAGGTAGACCTGCCCGCCTCGGGCCACCGGACCATCCGCTGGACCGGCACGGCGTCGCAGGCGGGCCAGATCCGGCTCGTGCTGCGCATCGCAGGCCAGGAGCAGATCTCCGGGCGCGCGATCGAGGCGGGCTGCCCGCCTCTCGAGTTGGAAATTCTCTGAACCATCAAGCTTGTTGAAAGCTTGATCGGAAGCGGGCCCTTGTGCTCTCATCTAGCCAGGTGCTGAAGATGGCGAGCTGCCCCGATATCGCTGTCCGGGCGCCATCGAGTCGAGAGTCGAACGGAGGCACCGTGGCCGAGGACAAGCAGACCATCCTGATAATCGACGACGAAGAAGTCGTCCTGCTGATGTTCCAGACCCTGCTGGAGGAGGAGGGCTACCCCTTCATCCTGGCGGAGAACGGAGAGCAGGGCGTGTCGCTACTCGACCAGCACCGCCCGCCCCTCGTGCTGGTGGACAAGAACCTGCCGGACATCTCGGGGCTCGACTTGATCGCGACCCAGAAGGAGCGCCACCCGAACACCGAGTTCATCATGATCACCGGCTACGCCTCGCTGGACTCGGCCGTACGGGCCATGGAGCTGGGCGCGTTTTCCTATCTGACCAAGCCCTTCGCCGACATGGACATGGTCATGGACCGCATCCGGGCCGCGCTGGAGGTGAGCAACCTGCGGGTGGAGACCTCCTTGCTCCGGGAGCGGCTCAGCAGCCTGCCCAGCGTGGAGAGCCAGCCGCCCGCGCCGAGCGCCGAGCCGATGCCGGCCAGCTTGCCCTTGCAGGTGATCGCGCAGATCAAGAGCACGATCCGCTTCCTGGAGTCCGTCCTGGACAAGCGCGATCAACCGCCGGCCGCCTCTCTCTGGGCCCGCTTCGTGGACATGTGCGAGGAGGAGACGCGCCGGCTCAAGTCGCTGATCGCCAGAAGCGATCGGTTCTGACCCATCCCGCGCCCTTGCTCTGCCAGGGGCTCGCAATTCGCGAGGAGCCATGTCAAAGCTGCTGCTATCGATCGACCAGGGCACGACGGGCACCACCGTGGCGCTCTTCGACGCCGAGTGCCGCATGCGCGCCAAGGTCAACCGCGAGTTCCGCCAGATCTTCCCGCGGCCGGGCTGGGTGGAGCACGACCTGGACGACATCTGGGAGTCGGTCACGCTCGGCATCGACGAGGCGCTGCGCCAGGCCGGCGCCCGCGGCGCGGACGTGGAGGCCATCGGCATCACGAACCAGCGGGAGACCACCTGCGTCTGGGAGCGCGATAGCTTGAGGCCGATCCACCACGCCATCGTCTGGCAGTGCCGCCGGACGGCGCCGCTCTGCCAGACGCTCAAGGACGCCGGCCACGAGGCGCTCTTTCGCCAGCGCACCGGGCTGGTGCTGGATCCCTACTTCTCGGGCACCAAGCTGCGCTGGCTGCTCGACGAGCTGCCCGACGCCCGCAAGCGCGCCGAGGCCGGCGATCTGTGCTTCGGCACGATCGACAGCTGGCTCGTAAGCCGCCTGAGCGGCGGCCAGGCCCACGTCATCGAGGCATCCAACGCCAGCCGCACGCTGATGATGAACCTCGAGACCCTGGACTGGGACGCCGAGCTGCTCTCCATCCTCGGCGTTCCGCGGGCCATGCTGCCCGCGGTGCGCTCCTCCTCCGAGCACTACGCCTCGGTGCGGGGCGTCGACAGCCTGCCGGACGGCATCCCCATCTGCGGCATGGCCGGAGACCAGCAGGCGGCCCTGTTCGGTCAGGCCTGCTTCCAGCCGGGCCAGGTCAAGTGCACCTACGGGACCGGGGCCTTCGTGCTGATGAACACCGGAGACGAGCTCGTCCGCAGCCAGCGCGGGCTGCTGACCACGGTGGGCTGGAAGGTAGGCGATCGCGTGACCTATGCCCTGGAGGGCAGCGTGTTCATCGCCGGGGCGGCCGTCCAGTGGCTGCGAGACGGCCTGGGGCTGATACGGGAGTCTGCCGAGATCGAGGCCCTGGCCGCCTCGGTCAGCTCGTCCGACGGGGTCGTCTTCGTGCCGGCCCTGGTGGGGCTGGGGGCGCCTCGCTGGAAGGCCGAGGCCCGGGGCGTCATCTGCGGCCTGACCCGCGGCACGACGGCCGCGCACCTGGCCCGGGCCGCGCTGGAGGGGATCGCGTTCCAGGTCCGCGACGTGATCGAGACCATGCGGAGCGACGCCGGCTCGGTCGACCTCGTGCGGGTCGACGGCGGCGCGGCCCAGAACGAGCTGCTGCTCCAGTTCCAGGCCGATCTCCTGGCGGTCGAGATCCACCGGCCGCGGATCATCGAGACCACCGCGCTGGGCGCAGCCCTGCTGGCAGGGCTGGCCGCCGGCGTGTGGAAGGGCTTGCAGGACATCCAGCAGCGCTGGGAGCTGGACCGCCGGATCTCTCCCCGCATGGAAGCGGAGGAGGTCCAGGCCCACCTGGCGCGCTGGGAGGCCGCGGTCGCCAAGGCATGAGCCGAGCGACCGCCATCGAGCCGGACAGTGCAAGTTGGCGCATAACGGGTTCGAGCCGCAGACCTTCGGGAAGTACCTGCTGACCGAGCGCATCGGCGCGGGCGGGATGGCCGAGATCTTTCGCGCCACGGCCTTCGGCGTCGAGGGCTTCACCAAGGAGCTGTGCATCAAGCGTATCCTGCCCACCCTGACCAGCGACGAGACCTTCGTGCGCATGTTCATCGACGAGGCCAAGATCGCGGTCAACCTGCACCACGCCAACATCGTCCAGGTCTTCGACCTCGGCCGGATCGGCGAGCACTACTTCATCGCCATGGAGCTGGTCCGCGGCCGCGACCTGCTCCAGATCATCAACGGCTGCCGGGCGCGCAAGGAGCGCATCCCGGTCCACATCGCGCTGTACCTGATGTCCTCGGTCTGCCAGGGGCTCGATCACGCCCACCGGGTCAAGCTGGACGGGCGGCCGCTGGGCCTGATCCACCGCGACGTCAGCCCGTCCAACATCCTGATCTCCTGGGAGGGCGCGGTCAAGGTGGCCGACTTCGGGATCGCCAAGGCGGCCCTCAAGGACGAGAAGACCGTCACCGGCACCCTGAAGGGAAAGTACGGCTATCTGTCTCCGGAGCAGGTCCGGGGCGACGAGGTGGACCTGCGCTCGGACATCTTCGCCGCCGGGATCGTGCTCTACGAGTGCCTGGTGGGCAAGCGCCTGTTCAAGGGCGCCACCGACCTCGAGACCCTGGAGCAGGTCAGGGAGGCGCGCGTGGCCGGCCCGCCCTCCTCGATCAACAAGAGCGTGCCGCCGGAGGTGGACGCCCTGGTGCTCAGAGCGCTGTCGGTCCGGCCAGAGGACCGCTTCCAGACCGCTGCCGAGATGCACGCCGCGCTGGCGGACCAGCTCTTCGCCACGAGCAAGCGGGTCGATCCGACCGTCCTGGCGGCCTTCGTCCAGGCTCTCTTCCCCGAGGAGCACCTCCTCGAGGAGGAGCGCCAGAAGTCGAAGACCCCGCTGCCCTTCCCGCCCCAGCCCGAGGCGGAAGCGCGGATGCCGAGCCCGGCCACCCGGCCCGACATCCCCACGCCCCACACCCCGCTGCCGCTACCGCCCGGGCGCCTGTCTCCGATGGCGCTGGGGGTCATCGGCAGCATCATCATCTTCATCCTGGCCGCGGCGGCCATCGGCATCGCCTACGTCGCCTACCAGCCGCCGGCGCCGACGCCCTCGGAGCCGGTCGAGCCGCCGGTCGAGCCCGCCCGCCCTGTCCAGACCGACGACGGCACGCTGGAAATCGGCTCGCGCCCCGGCGGAGCGCGGATCCGGATCGACGGTGCGGACAGCGACCTGGTCACCCCGGCCACCGTCCGCGGCCTCGACCGCAAGCGCGCGCACCGCATCGAGCTCTCCCTGGAGAGCTACCAGACCTGGTCCAAGCAGGTGGAGTTCGGCCCGGTGCAGATGGTCGCCATCGACGCCCAGCTCCAGCCCGAGGCCCGAAAGCCGGTGCCGCCCAAGAAGCGGAGGCGGCGCAAGAAGACGACCTCCGAGCCCGCCCCGGCCCGGGCCGCGACCGGCACGCTCAACGTCAACACCGTCCCGGTCTGGGCCTACGTCTACGTGGACGGCAAGAAGCTCGCCCGCCCGACCCCGGTCTACAAGCTCGAGCTCAAGACGGGCAGCCACACCATCCGGCTGGTAAACCCCAAGCTCGGCCTGACCAGCACCCGCAAGGTCGTCATCCAGAAGGGCAAGACCGTCGACCTGGTGGTCGAGCTCAAGTGAGCATGGCCCCGCTCAATGCGAGGCTCCGATGCCCGTTGATGATAATCACCGGATGATCAATCCGGCCAGTACTTCTTCAGGTCCACCATCCACAGCGAGCCCCAGCCGCCGGTGGCGAAGCTGTAGTAGACCAGCTTGTCTCCCCAGATCTTGGACGATCCCTCATGATAGCCCCTCCCGAAGGTCACCTGCTTCTCCTCGCCGGTCTCGATGTTG
>JAFGRB010000064.1 GCA_016935365.1 Deltaproteobacteria bacterium | reverse complement strand
GCAGCTTCACCCCAAAACGACCGCCCTTCGGGCGGCCAGCCCTGAAAACAAACGCGGTTTGGAAACCGCGCTTGTTTTAGGACTAGTCCCAAAACAAGTGCATTGCACTTGTTTTATTGGTAACTCTTAGGGGGCTTTCGCAAAGCCCCCTCGCTGCTGGAAATCAATTCCAGCAGCTTCATCCCAAAACAACCGCCCTTCGGGCGGCTAGCCCTGAAAACAATCGCGGTTTGTGAAGCCGCGCTTGTTTTAGGCCTAGTCACCGGCCGGTTCGAGCAGCTCGTCGAGCTCGACGCCGAGGGCCCGGGCGGCGAAGCCCAGCGACTCGGCGGTGCTGTCGAGCTCGACCGCCTCGCCCAGGTCGTCGATCCGCTCCATGCGCTCGAGCAGCTCTTCCGGCGTCGGGATCTTCTCGGGGCAGGCGAGCCCCTGGCCGGTCACCAGCGCCACCCGCGCGAAGTGGCCCAGGCCGGCCCGGTAGATCCGTCCGCTCGCCGGGCAGGCGCGCGAGCACAGCAGCAGCGCCATGGGCACGACCTGCTGCGGATCGGCGAGCTCGGCGAGCCGCGGCCCGAAGAGTCGCTCGGTCATCCGCGAAAGGGCGGTCGGCGAGATGGCGTTCACCCGGATGTCGCCCTTGCCCCGCGTCTCCAACTTGAGGGCGTTCATGAAGCCGACCAGGCCCATCTTGGCCGCGGCGTAGTTGGCCTGGCCGAAGTTGCCGTACAGCCCCGACGAGCTGGTGGTCAAGAGGATCCGGCCGTAGCCCTGCGCGCGCATCCGGGCGAGCGCCGGCCGCGTCACGTAGAAGGCGCCGTCCAGGTGGACCGAAAGGACCGCCTTCCACTCGGCGTCCGTCATCTTGACCAGGGATCGATCCTTTAGGATCCCGGCGTTGTGGATCAGCGCGTCCAGCCGGCCGAAGGCGTCGCTCGCGGCCTCGACGATGCGCTCGCCGTCCGCGGCCGAGGCCACGCTTCCGGCGGCCGAGACCGCCTGGCCGCCGGCCGCGCAAATCTCCCGGGCCACCTCCTCGGCCGGCCCGGCATCGAGGTCGTTGACCACGACCCGGGCGCCGCGCGCGGCCAGGGCCAGCGCGTACGCCCGGCCCAGGCCCCGGCCCGAGCCGGTCACCAGGGCTGCCTGCCCGTCGAAGCGGATGGCGTCGTTCGAAAGCCCGGGAAGCGACATGGGGCCTCTCAGCGGTTCTTCCACTCGGGGGAGCGCTTCTGCAGGAAGGCCGCGATGCCCTCGCTGGCGTCGTCGCTCTCCATGAGCTCGTCCACGTACAGGCGCTCCATGCGGTCCAGGTCCGCGCCCAGCCGCTCGTGCCAGCCGGCGCGCGCCGCGCGGCAGCCGAAGCGCAGGGCCGCGGCGCTCTTGGGCAGCAGTTGCTTCTCGAGCAGCTCGTCCAGCGCCTCCTCGGCCCGGTCGGCCACCCGGTGGACCAGGCCCCAGCTCTCGGCGACGCTGGCGTCGATCGAGCGGCCGGTGAGGATCAGGTCCTCGGCCCGCGGCCGGCCGATCAAGTCGGGCAGGATCGCGGCCGCCACGGGCGGGAAGACCGCCAGCGTGATCTCGGGCAGTCCGAGGCGCGCGCTCGGCTCGGCCAGGATGAAGTGGCAGAAGCAGACCAGCTCCAAGGCGCCGCCCAGGCACTGGCCGCGCACCAGGGCCGCGCACGGCACGTCCAGGGCCAGCAGCTGCTTGAACAGGCCGTGGAAGGCGTGGATCATGGCCGGCGCCTGCTCCTTCTGGTGCTCCTCGACGCTGGCCCCGAAGGAGAAGTGCTTGCCCTGGCCCTCGAAGACGATCGCCTTGAGCTCCGCGCGCTCGCCCTCGCGCTCGAGGACCCCGGAGATGCCCTGCAGGACCTCCGCGGCGAGCACGTTGCCCGGCGGGTCGTCGACGACCAGGCGCAGCACCTGGCCGTCGCGCTCGAGCAGGGCCCGGAGCTTGTCGGTCCCGGTCTTCACTTGCTCCATGGCATCACCTTCTCGATCAGCGCATCCGACCAGCGCTCGCCCTCAGCCAGCAGGCGCCTGAGCCTGGCGAAGTTCACCTCGCGGCCGACTTCCTTGCTGCCCTGGTTGAAGGCCGTGAAGCCGGCCTTGCCCTCGGTCATCATGTTGAGCGCCAGCCAGGCGCGGTTGGTCTCGTGGTTCTTGTCCCAGTGCGCGAGCTTGTGCTTGCGGACCGACTCGACCGTCTTTATCATGCAGCCCGGGAAGGTTTCGAGCACCTGGGCGCAGATGCGCTCCACGGCCTCGTCCAGCGGGCTCAGGTCGACCTGGCCCGACTTCAGGATCTCCTTGCCCGCGGCCGCCTCCTCGCCGGTCTTGAACTCGCCGTAGACGATCCGTCCGTTTTCCACCCAGCGGTCGGTGATGACCGTCGGGTTGGGGATGAACCGGCCGTCGACCTCGAGCACGGGCACCGCCTGGATGATCAGCCCGAGCCGCTCGGCCTTGTAGGCCGACCAGGGCTCACACAAAGTGCAGGAGTACATGGCCTGCTCGACGCCCACGTAGAGCGGCAGGAAGTCCGTGGAGCCGCCGTCGGCCACCGAGCCGTGGCGCGGGCCGGCCTGGCCGAAGCGGGCCAGGTCCGAGGCTACGCTGAAGTCGCAGGCCATGCCGATCTCCTGCCCGCCGGCGATCCGCATGCCGTTGACGCGGCAGATGACCGGCTTGTCGCAGCGGAGGATCGACGTGACCATGTCGTTGAACAGCCGCATGTACTGCCGGTACTCCTCGGGGTCGCCCGCGTAGTACTCGGCGTACTCCTTGGTGTTGCCGCCGCTGCAGAAGGCGCGGTCGCCGGAGCCGGTGAAGACGACCGCCACCACGTCCCGGCAGTTGGAGGCCCGGCGGAAGTTGAGGATGACCTCCTTGATCATCGCCGTGGTGTAGGAGTTGAACTGGCCGGGGTTGTCGAGCGTGATCCAGGCGCTGTAGAGGCCGGCTGCGGTCTTGCCGCCGAGGTCCTTCACGGGCTTCTTCTCGAAGCGCACCCCGGTCTCGCCGATCGTCTCGGTCAGGTCGTGGCTCTTGTGCTCAGGCATGGCATCCTCCCGTATGATTCTTTCGGTCCGGCCTGCGCGCCCGGCTCGATGCGCAGGCGCTCACGGCACCAGGATGGGGCGGATCTTGAGCTCGCGCCCGTGCACGCGCTCGAAGACCTCGTTGATCGAGTCCAGGGGAAAGCGCTCCACGAAGGGGCCGATCTTCACCTTGCCGGCCAGCACCAGCTCGAGCGCGGCCGGGTAATGGGCGGGCAGGCAGCCCCAGTTTCCCCGGGCCGTGGCGTGAAAGGCCATCAGGTTCGAGAGCCGGATCTCGGGGGCCTCCATCGTGAAGCCGACCACGGCCAGGTAGGCGCCGAAGGTCAGCAGGCCGAAGGCGGTCTTCTGGCCGGCGGCCGTGCCCGAGGTCTCGAAGATCTTCCACTCGGTCTGCCGGCGGCCCTGCTCCTCGGCCAGCGCGCCGATGGCCCTGCGCAGCTCGCGGCCCGGGAAGTCCCTGGCGTTGAAGCAGCGGTCGACATAGGGGGCCAGGGCGTCGAGCCGCTCGGGGTCGACGTCGACCGCGGCGACGCAGGCCCCGAGCGCCCTGGCGATCTGGGCGCCGAAGCCGCCGACCCCGCCCACGCCCACGAAGACGGCCATGTCCTCGGGGCCCAGGCCGGACTCGGAGATGGCCTGGTAGGGCGTGGTCAGGGCGTCGGCGATGATGGACAGGTCGGCGAGCTCGACTCCGGACTGGCCGATGGTGCCCTCCGGGCTGGCGCCGGGCACCTCGCACAGGCCGGCCGCCGGGACGAGCACGTGGCTCGCGAAGCCGCCCTGGATGTCGTTGCCCGGCATCTTCTGCGCCCGGCAGATGTTGCCGAGCCCGCGCTTGCAGAGATCGCAGTCCCCGCACGGCATGACCGCCGGGATGATGACCGCCTTGTCGAGCCAGCGCTCGGCCCCGTCGCCCGCGGCCTCGACCAGACCGCTGATCTCGTGGCCGAGCGTGAGCGGGAGCGTGGACTTGGTGCGCACGCCGTCGTAGTAGAAGCCCAGGTCGGTGTGGCAGACCCCGCAGCCCGCCACCCGGACCCGCACCTCGCCGGGACCGGGCGAGGGGAGCGGGAGCTCCGCCTTGCGCATGGGCTCGCCGGCCGCCACCATCTGCCAGGCCGTCATGGACATCTTCGCCACCTCCCCGCCGATGAGTACTTCGAGCCTCGCCGCCTGTCAACGGTCTTGCTATACTGGCGACCTGTAGTCATTACACGGGTGAGCCGTGCTGCTGGAGAGGAACACATTCATCATCTCTCCGCGCTGCGTCGCGGGTCTGCTTTGCCTGCTCCTCTGGCTGGGGCTGCTCGCGCCCGCGCGGGCCGAGGACCCGGGAAGCTATCTCGACTTCCGCATCGCTGTGGCGCCGTCCACCCGGTACAGCGATTACGAGGTCCAGCCACTGCACCTGAGCCTGTACCTCGGCTTCTTGCGCTGGGGCTTCGCCGCCTTCGACGTGGATGACGGGGAGTACGGATGGGAAAACCACTGGCAGCACGGCCAGACCTACCGCGTCCTGGCGGGCCTGCGCCTGCGCGGGCCGGACTGGCTGGACGCGGCCGGGGACGGCCCGCTGGTCGAGAGCTCCCTGGCCCTGGGCTACGAGCACTTCCCGGACGGGAGCCACGGCCCGCGCCTCAGGATGGCGCTGAGCGGGCTTTACTGGTTCTGGCAGGGGCGGCTTGCCGCCGGGATCGAGCTGGGCAGCGAGATCGGCTTCGGCTCCGGCACCCACGCGGCCCTGGTCGCGGCCGTGGCCTTCCCCTGGTCCGGGGAGGAGGCTGCCAGGGAGAGCCCTCCTGCCCCGAGCGAGGCCGACGTCCCGTCGCGCGACTGGCTGGACCTCCGCCTGCGGGTGTATCCGTATTGCAGCAGGTGGGGCATGCCGATCAATTACAGTATCGTGGGCCTGGATGTGAGCCTGACGATCCTCGATCACCTCGTCCTGGAGTACACCCTGGACCGGTCGGGCCATTTCGGCAAGATGGATGACACCTATTCTCACACGGCCATGCTAGGCGGCCGGATCCGGGCGCTCGACCTGCGGGATGGGCAGGGGAGCGGGCTGGTGGTCGACACCTCACTTCTGGTGGGCTACACCCATTACCTGCAAGACATGTGGGACGTCTGGACCGCCACGCTGGATGCCGTGTGCCTGCGCCAGGAATGGGATCTCCTCTACTTCGCCGGGCGGCACTTCGGCGCAGGCCTGTCCTTCGCCCTCGGCTACACCTTCCCCGTCCACCTCAGGGGATCCCGGTCTGATTCGAGCGCCATGAGAGCAGACGGCGGCCTGGGCGCGGCCGTGGTCCTGGCCACGGCGTTCTGAGTCGCTTCGTCGTCGTGTTCAGGGGCACGGCGTGTATTCGGTCTCGCAGCCCGGCGGCCGGCTGCCGTCCAGCAGCCAGGCCGCGCCGGCGCGGGCCACCTGGATGCGGCCGTTGGTGAACACGTGCCCGGCCAGGTCCGGGCCGTCGGGGTCTTGCGGGTTTTTGGCGTGGAGCACGCAGGACGATTGCGGATCCGGGTGCGCCTCCAGGATGGTCTGGGCGGCGGGCTGCGTCACCTCGGGCGGCAGGGCGATGTCGTTGCAGGAGAAGAGGTACAAGAGCGGCCCGCCGTACGCATCGGCGTGCACGGCGTGATACAGGGAGTGGCGCCCGACGTGCTGGCTCGAGCCGTCGCCTTCGAAGATTCGCAGGTAGCCTTCCTGCAGGGCCGGGTAGCCCTCGGGGTCGGCTTGCTCCGCCCCGGGCAGGTAGTCGGCCGGCGAGTCGGCGATCACCCGCACGAGCTCCTCGCCCGCGACGAGCAGCTCGGCCATCCCGTGCCCGCCGGCCGAGCAGCCCCAGGCGAAGCGGCGGGCCGGATCCGTGCCGAGCTCCGTCTGGACGAAGTCGGCGGCCGCGCGCGCGAGCGACAGGCCATGCCGGGCGAAGCCGTCGGCCGGGTCCTCGTAGCCCGTGCCGTGCCACAGGTCCCCGTAGCAGTTGGCCGGCAGCACGCAGACCGCGCCCCGCTCGACGAGGGCGGCTGTGATCGCGCCGCCGTTGTCCTCCTCGTCCTCGCATCCGGGCGCGGCCTGGCCCATGAAGTCGCCGAGCTTGCACTCGGCCCAGGCGCGGTTGAGCTTGTCCTGCCCGGCGAAGTGCTGGCCGTCCGCGTCGACGTAGTCGAAGGCCCCGCCGTGCAGCACGACGACCAGCGGCGCGCCCGCTGTCACCTCGCTCTTCGCCAGGACGTGGAAGCGGCCCGGCAGGCCGTCCGGGCAGGCGAAGCGCTCGAGCTCGTAGACCCAGCGCAGCCCGGAGATGCCCTCGAAGGGCGTGTCGAAGGCGTCGGGCCCGCGGACCAGGACAGGGTCCGTGTTCTCGCTGCAGCCCGCGAGCAGTACCAGGGCCGAGAGCAGGGCGAGCAGCTTCGAAGTGGGCGCATCTCCCACGGCGCGCATCCTCCTGTGCAGGCGGCTCGGCACGGGCACGCGCGTCACTTGCCGGCGTGCTTGAAGGAGGAGAAGAAGCGCTCGCCCGCCTCGTCGAGGATCTTGAGATCGCTGCTTATGAACATGGCGGTGTAGGCGGTCTGGTTCGCGGGAAGATAGGCGAGCAGGTAGTCGGAGTAGACGGTCATTCCCTTGTGATCCTGCTTCATCCTGGCCCGGATCGCGTCGGTGCCGGCCCACTCGACTTTCTTTTCGAAAACCGTGGTCTTGCCCTTGCGCCAGATCTCGAGGCCGTCTTTGAGCATCGGCTCGACGTTCTTTGCGGGGATGCCGCTTCCGGCGAACTTCTGGCAGCGGATCATGATGCCGCCGATGAAGCGCGACGCGTCGACCCGGTACTCGTTTGTGCGCCACTTGCCCTGAGGGCCCGGATTCTGCTTGACTTTGATCGCGTTGAGATCAGAGGGGATCTCGACGGTGAACTCGTCCTGGTCTCCCTTGTAGAGCACGTACTTCTCGACCGGCTCGGTCTGTGCGGGCGCCCTGGGCGCCGCAGCCGGCGGCTTCGCGACCGCGGCGGCCGGCTGCTTCTCTTCCTGCGTGCAGCTCGAGACGGCGAGAATCATGAAAAACGGAAACAAGCGTAGAGCCCTCTGCATGGATTCCTCCTGTTCGAGAATGGATCGAGCGCTTCCCAGCTTGCGCCCTCACTCGCCACCCTTCCACCACCGCCGGATGCGCGTGGCGATGCTGGGTCGGGGAGCCTCCTGGTGAAGGGGATCCTCGAAGGCCCGCCACCCATCCGGCGGCATCGTAACCTTGCCGCTTCGCTTGTCCACCGCCAGCGCCGGGTTGCCGAAGACCGGCTCGCCGCTTTTCGCTCGGCTGGCGAAGATCCACCCCTCGGCTGTCTCGCGGTGCTCCCCGACCACCAGGGCGACCGACCAGTGCGTGTCGTCGAGCGCCTTCTGGGCGAGCCGACGGGCCTCGTCGAGGCCCAGCGCGCCCGTGTCCTGGTCGTCGTTCTGGTTCATCTGTGCATCGAGCCCGGGACGACGCTCTCCCGATGCGCCGTCGAGAAGTCGATCCAGCCCGCATCGAACAGGGCCTGGGCGATGTCGATCACGCTCGACTCTTTGGCCACCTCGATCTCCTGGCCGGTGGCCCCCAGCAGCAGGCTCCAGTGTACGATGCCGTCCTGTAGCGGAAAGCGGTCGGGGATGGTAATGGGCGGCACGACGAGGAAGCCCGACAGGCTCGTCTGGGGGATCCGACCCTCGGCGTACTCCAGCCAGCTGCCCTGCAGGATGTGACTTCGGGTCTGGCAGACGTAGTCGACCCAGCCCGCGAGCTGCTGGCCCAGCACCGCGTCCTCCGGGGCGGCGAAGAGCACCAGCTCGTAGCCGGCGACTGCCGGCCTGAAGCCCTCGATCTCCAGGGGCGACGGCCCCCTTGCCGGATCGCTCAGGCCGCTGCTTACCCAGGCGTCGCGGCCCTCGTAGGCGCCGGCGAAGCGCAGCACCTGCACCCCTCCGCCGGCTTGCTGCCAGACCGGCTGCGGCTCGCCGAAGCCGAACAGGGCCGGGTAGATCAGGTCCTCGCGGTCGCTCAGGGGGTGGCGGGCTGCGTCGCCGCCTTCGATGATGCGCGCGATCAGTCGCTCCATCGAGGGGTGCAGCACCTGGCCACGAGGTCCGGTCTGGATGCGGAAGCCCGTGGCCTGCCGGCCCTCGAAGGCGCGGGCGAAGAGCGCCTCGGGCGCGATCTCCACCCACAGCTCGGGATCGAGGCCCTGCGCGCTCGCGTGGTGCTCCAGGCCGACCCGCCCCTGCTCTGCGTCCATCTCCAGGAGGAAGACCTCCTCGCCGAAGCGGAAGCCCACCCGGGAGGCGTTGCGCATCAGCAGTGGGAAGTGCTCATCTGACTGCAGGATCGTCTGCAAGGCCTCGGAGACGCGATCGCGGTCGATCATCTCCACGTCCCTCCTTTTCGAAAAGCGCTCTTCGGGCTCTGCTATTCGATTACTCCGCGATCTGTTGTCTGTCAACGGGCAAAAATTCCATGATCTTTCCGTCCCTTTTCATGATACCTCGCACTTGTGTCAGGCTCAGGCTGGCGTTTCCCAGAACGCCTCTCGAGGTGGACCATGAAAACGAAGAACTTTTTCGTTGTACGTGCTTTTCGATGCCTGCTGGTCGTGCTCGTTTTTTTTCCGGGATGCGAAGAGGAAGAAGAAGCGACGCGCATGGTGAGCGAGCGAGAGATACAGGCACTGGAAGATGAGATCACCCAATCGGCCAAAAACAATCAGCAAAGGGCTTGCCTTCGGCCGCTTCTTCGGGGTGAGCCGCTCGAGGGCTCTGCAGAAGCGGATATGGTCGCGATCATAGAGGGAGAAGAGGCCACACGGGCATGCAGGCAGATCCTCGCGAAGAGGTCGGAGGAGATATCCGAAGCCCTGTGTCTTCCCGACGATCAGGGCCCGGACGGATTTCCCAGGCGGGCCTCTTGCACGGCCCGAGCCCTCGATGCGCGGGCCGGCGACGAGCTTCTGCACTCGCTTTGCGCAAGCTGCGCTCCGCTCATCGAGAGAATGAGAAAGGCAGTTCGACATCGAGATGCCTGCAGCCCCTACCTCCCGGGCCGCAGGGGAAGCGGAGACCAGGTCTGGCTGATCCGAGCAGCGCATGCTCAATGCGCTGCCGCCCGCGCGCGTATGGCTGCGGGCGAGATGTCCGAAGCAGCCGAGCTCTTGCTGGATGCCTTTCGTCTCGACCAGGACTTCATCCGTGGTGGCACTTCCTTGTTGCAGGCCAAGATTGTATATGCCGCAAGCGTACGAAAAGTACCCTTCCTGGAGCTGCTCTTGAACGACTCCAGGCCCTTGGGCGAGAAGCTGCTCGGGCAGATCCAGTCCGAGCTGACCGTACTGATGGAAACCGAGACACACCCATCCGACTTGCTGCGGGGCGAGGCGGAAGCGGTGGTGCTGTATACCATCCTGCCTCCGCTGAAGGTGCTTCCATTCGAGCAGGCAGGTCAGGGGGCTCACCCGGCGCCACTGTCCGCACAGGAGTCCGACTGGAGCCCCCCCGGCGGCTGGGGCACCGGCGATCCCAGGAGCGAGGGCATCCAGGAGCACGGGCCGCGCGAGACCCAGTCCATCGAAGAGCGCGACGAATGGGCTCTGATCTGGCTGGCCTACCGCGAACAGAGTCGAGAGTGGGCCGGGCGTTGCCCAAGAAACCGGCCGCCGGAGGCGTGCGTGGCCGGGATGCGCACTTGGGCCGAGGAGCTGAGGCGGCTATCCGGCGAGCGCTCCCACTGGAGCTTCCTCGCCAGGCTCACGCGAGCAGGCGACAGAGCAGAGCGCCTGCGCGAGAAGAGCACCCGCTTTCTGGCCGAGCTGGCCGACCACCCCTTCGACGAGGACATCGCCAGACAGGGGACTGTCCGCTTCTATCTCGCCGCGCTGCGCTTGCACGCGGCCTACCGTGCCCTCGCCGAGGAGCGGGGTGCGTGTCCGGATGCCTCCGCTTTCGACGCAGCGCCGCTATCCGCTCTGCGTATCGACCCGTACTCGGGAAAGCCAATCCGGGTCCAAGCCCTGAGCCCGGGAAGATTTGCGTTGCTGCCGCATGATGGAAAGAACCCGGCCGAGTCCGTCGAGCCTCCCCCGGCCGTGTTCATACGCTGCGATCCTAACGCCTTTCGGCAGTGAGCAGGTGCACCCGCCGGGGGCGCTCGGCCCGAACCCAGGCCGCAGCTTCGACTGGGCCGGCGGGCTCAACACCCATCTCGTCGCGCAAGCGGCGTCGTGGCACCGAAGTCGACGCTCGACGTGGAGAACCACGCCTCCGCTCGACCTCGGCACGGCTCCTCGAATTGCACAGACGATCAGCAGGGGGAGCGGCCGACGGGCCGCCCTCAGTGCTCGCCCGTGATCTCCGACGCGACCGCAGCCAGGCGCCGGTCGCGGGTCCAGAGGGTGCAACGAGAGAGCAGGGCGGAAGCCAGCAGGTGCATGTCCACCCAGCCGAGCCCTCTGCCCCAGAGCCTGCGCGTCTCGAGCAGGTGATGCACCTCGGCATCTCCGGCCAGGTCTGCCTGCGGCAGGGCGCGCAGCAGGCCGAGGATCTCGTAGCGTCTGCGCAGCTTGCCGCAAGCCAGCTCGCCGATCACGTAGGGATGGACCAGGACCTGCTCGTCCTCGAGAAGCGACGCCAGCCTCCGGTCGCCCTTGCGGAGGTGATCGATCCACACCGAGCTGTCGACGAGGATCATCGGCTCTTGCCCGGGCGCCTGCGGCGAGCCGGCTCGAGATCCCGCTCGCTTCCACCGAGCTCGGCGAGCCGCCTGGCGCTCTCCCTGGCCACCAGGGCCTCCAGGCCCAGCCGGACGAGGGCGGTCTTTTCCTTCTCACCCGTGAGCTGTGAGGCCCGGCGCAGAAGATCGTCGTCGATGTGGAGGGTCGTTCTCATATGGTTCAGTATGCATGTTTCATGCATATGGATCAAGCACTGTCAGGGGCATCCCTCGGGCCGGGCGCAGGACGAGTAGACGTAGTAGGCCTGCTTGGGGGTGCGGTCCTCCTCGAGCAGGCCGTACTGCTCCTGCGGAGACCGGCCGTCGTCCTGGAAGGTGTAGAAGAAGATCTTCTCGGGCGGGTAGCCCCGGACGAAGAAGCGGCCGGCCAGCTCGTCCAGGTGCTCCCAGTACTTCCGGGCCTGGTCGCCCTGGTCGCAGCCGCCGTCGCGCACCGGCCAGCCGGTCTCGGTGATCCACAGCGGCTTGGCGCGGATGCCGAACTCGTCCATCACGCCCAGCACGTCGTCCACACGCGAGAAGATGGTGGCGGGCACGGAGTGGGCATGGCCGCAGCTGACGTCCGCGTAGATGTGGATGCTCAGCCCGTCCAGGTGCGCCGCGCCGCCGTCCTGCAGGACCCTGCGGAGCCAGCCCCGCTGCCCCAGGCTGCAGGCGCCGTCCGGCCAGTCCCAGTTGACGTAGTGCTCCGGGCCGAAGACCAGGCAGTCCGGGCAGCCCGACTTGGCGCCCGCGTAGCCCGGCTTGAGGATGACCTCCCGGTAGTCTGCGGCCGTGCCGTCGAAGAAGCCCTGGCCGGGGTGGCTGCGGGCCGGCTCGTTCCACAGCCCGTAGTGGAAGACGCCGCGCTCGCTGTAGCGATCGGTGACCCGGCGGACGAAGCTCATCCACTCGTCCGGGTCCGCGGGGACTCCCCGGAACGCCTGGTGGTCCCGGGCGGCCCAGGCCGGGGTGTTGCCGATCGACAGGTAGACGTGGAAGCCCCGCAGGACGTACGCGTCCACCATCGCGTCGGTCTGTGCCCAGTGCAGGTCTCCGTCGTTCGGCTCGATGTCCATCCAGCTCGCGGTCAGCCGCACCCAGCCGATGTTCGCGGCGCGCATCTGGCCGTAGATCTCGGTGTTCTGGGCCGAGTAGTACCCGTTGATGCCGAAGGGCCAGCTCGCGGGAAGGACCGGAAGGCACTGGAGCTGCTCCGGCACGTAGCCGGGATCGCACTCGCATGCCGGCGCGCCATCCTCGAGCCGGCAGTCGCCGTGGCCCGAGCAGCTCACGCCCCGGCAGGCATCCCCGGGATCGTTCTCCAGGCACTCCTGGCCCTGCGCGTGGAAGCCCGGATCGCAAACGCAGGCGGCGAGCACGGCGGTGCGGCCGCCCGAGTCCAGGGCGCGCTCCAGGTGGCAGGTCCCGTGGCCGGAGCAGGCCACGCCCGCGCAGAGGTCGGGCAGGCACAGCTCGCCCTCGGCGACGAAGCCCGGCTCGCAGACGCAGGCCGCCCGCAGGACGGGCTCGCCGTCCTCGGCCAGCGAGGCGTCGACCGCCAGGCAGGTGCCGTGACCCGAGCAGCTCACGCCCGCGCAGGGGTCCAGCGGGCAGGCCAGCCCCCGGGCGAGGGAGCCGGGGGGGCAATCGCAGGCCGCGGTCAAGACAGCACCGTCCGTCGAGGCGCTCTCCACGAGCTCGCAGGTCCCGCGGCCCGAGCAGGCCACGTGCGCGCACGGATCGGGCAGGCACTCGAGCGACAGGGCCGCGAAGCCCGGCTCGCAGCTGCAGGCCGGCCTGCGGTCCCGGAGCTCGCAGGCTCCGTGCCCGGAGCAGGTCACGCCGCGGCACGCGTCGGCCGGGTCGTCTGGCAGGCAGGCCAGCCCCGCGGGGTGGGTGCCGGGCTCGCACTCGCAGACCGGCCGCCTCGGAGAGACGGGCCCGTCGGAGTCCGAGACGAGCACGCAGCGGCCCCTGCCCAGGCAGTCGACCCCCAGGCACGGATCGGCCGGGTCGTTCGCCTCGCAGGCCAGCTCGGGGGGCCGGAGAGGATGGTAGCCCTCGGCGCACGCGCAGAATGCGAAGGTCTCGGAGCCGAGGCTCAGGCTCGTGCAGCGCCCGCGGCCGGAGCAGTCGGCGCCCGCGCAGGGATCGTCCCCGGGGTCCGGCCCGCAGGACAGGGCTGCGAGCAGCCAGACGAGACGGGCCGTCGTGCGAGGCGCTCTCTTCATCCCGCACCTCCCTGGATACTAGACCCAAAACAAGTGCGCTGCACTTGTTTTGGGTCTTAGTCACTCATAGCGCGGGCTGACGCCCGCAACCCAAGTTGGAACG
>JAFGRB010000063.1 GCA_016935365.1 Deltaproteobacteria bacterium | reverse complement strand
GCAGCTTCACCCCAAAACGACCGCCCTTCGGGCGGCTAGCCCTGAAAACAAACGCGGCTTGGAAAGCCGCGCTTGTTTTAGGTCTAGCACAGCGTCCGCATGCGCGCACCCGTGCGCGGCAGAAATCTTGCCGGGTCTGCCATGACCTCGTCGCTGTGATTTCAATATCGACCAGAGCGCTTCGTGCAGCCGAGCGGGGGGAGGGCCCACAGTTCGTCAGTTCGTCCGCTGACATTGCACCACCGGCTGCAATCGTGCTAGCCAAGACGCATCTCTCTTTTTCGCCGGGAGGGCTTCGAATGAGCCGAAAGACCGTCATCCGGATATGCCTGCTCGTCGCCGCCTCGGGCATCGGCATCGGCGCGCTCGTGTGGCTCTTCCAGCCCCTCTACCCGGGATCGGCCGAGGCGCTCGGTCCGGCGACCCGCTCGCTGCTCCAGGGGCTCTCGCAATCCGTGTCGGTCCGGGCCTACGCGAGCACAGGCCTGCCCGGCGAGCTCGGGCAGACCGTCGAGGGGCTCGCCGAGATGCTGGACGCGTTCGGTTCGTGCGCCGGCGGGAAGCTCGAGCATGAGGTCGTCGACCCCGAGAGCCTGGCCGAGGCCGACAAGCAGCGCCTCGCAAAGCTCGGGGTCCGGCCCGTCCGGCTCCAGATCCGCAAGGAGGACGAGATCGAGGCTCGCGAGATCACCGTCGCCCTGGTGGCCGAATGCGGCGACCGGACGGCGAGCCTGCCCTTCATCCGCGACCTCGATCACATCGAGTACGACCTGGCCACGCTGATAAGCCGCGTCTGCCGCGCCCGGCCCAGGGCGGCGATCGTGGCCGCGGCCGACGAGGCTTCCGCCATGAAGCGGATCCTGGCGCACTTCTCCCGCGCGTACGACCTGCGCATCGTCGATCCCGCCTCGCTCGCCGAGATCGAGGCCTTCGACGCGATCCTGGTCATGCCCGGCTCGCAGGCTTACGCGGACACGCAGCTCGCCACGATCGATCGCTTCGTCCAGTCCGGGCGGCCGGTCGCCATCCTCGCGAGCTCGGTGCGCCTCGACGCCGCGGCCCAGAAGGCGCTGCCAGCCGAGACGGGCCTGGAGCGCCTGCTCGCGCGCTACGGGATCGAGCTCGTCCCCGGGCTCGTGGCGGATGCCCAGTGCCGCGTGGTCCAGGCCCCGGTCAAGCAGGGCGGCTTCGCGATCGTGCGCCCGATCCCCTACCCCCTGATCCCCCAGATCGGCGCTCCGTGCTCGGATCACCCGCTGACCCGGGGGGTGTACAAGATCTCGTTCCCCTTCGCGAGCCCCCTGCGGATCCGCGATCCGCTGCCCGCGGGCGCCATCGGAACCAGCCTGGTCCTGTCCTCGGACAGGAGCCTGGTCCTGCCCCCGCCGGTGGAGATCCGGCCGGATCAGAAGTGGTCTTTCGATGCCGGGCCCCGAGAGGCCCAGATCCTCGCCGCCGCGCTCGGCGGGAAGCTGCCGCGCTTCTCGGAGAGCGACCGCGCCCAGGGCTGGGCGCAGGTCATCGTGCTCGGCGCCCCGAGCCTGCTCGACGACCGGCTGCTCAGCCAGGAGAACCTCGTCCTGCTGGACAGGCTCTTCGATCTGCTCACGACCGAGCCCGCGCTGCTCGCGACCTTCCAGCAGGACTTCTACCAGACGAGCGGGCTGCTCAGCGGCTTCGCGGAGCCGAGCCCGGGCACGCTCGTCTACACCGCCGGCCGGACGGGCATTCCGGCCCTGATCCAGATCGCGGTCCTCGTGCTGGTGATCACCTGCCTCTACACCTTCGGCGCTTTCGTCATCCACGGGCTCGACTACCTGCGCAGCAGGGCCGGCCTTGCAGACAGGCCGTCCGCCCTGGCGCACCGCAGGCGCGAGCTCGCGGTGCTCGGCGGCGGCTTCGTGCTGGCCGCGGCCGGAATCCTCTCTGGTCTGCTGGTGAACACGAAGATCTTCCCGCCCTCCCAGATGAAGCTCGACGAGGCAGGCTGGCATCTGAAGACGCCGCTGTCGTCCGGCCTCGATACCGCCTGCCGCTTCGACGAGCGCAGGCTCCACGTCTTCTTCGACCGGGACGAGACCCGCTGGTGGTCGCCCACGGGCGAGACCACGGAGGTGCGCAAGTCCGTCCGGATCTCCTGCCAGGACGCGGCGCGACCGGAGCGCAAGGAGCTGCTGCTCGAGCTCGGCTACTCCGACCCGAGAAGCTGCCGGTACACGCTCCACAGGATCGAGGCGGCCGTCGGGGCAAAGGACCGGATCGAGATCTCCGGAGCCTGCGAGTAGGCGACGCTCAGGGCGGGGGAAAGCCGCACAGGGCCAGGCTGTCGCGCAGCAGCTCGCGCCACTGCTGCGGGCTCGTCGCGGGGCCGCCTTCTCTCTGGCGAAGCTCGAGGTACTTCCTGCGGGCCGAGAAGTAGTTGGCGCACTCCACGCCCACCACGGCGTGGTCGTGCGCGAAGTCCATCACCAGGAGAGGATCCCAGGCCTCGTCTTCGAGGATCCGGGACAGGAGCGCCCGGGCTCGCTCGGGCTCGCAGCGGAGCCTCTGCGTGTGGGCCTTGAGCGCACCGGCCTCCCGCTTTCGGGCCTCGCGTCGCGCCGCGTTCCGGCGGTCCGGGCCCGACTCGTCCCGGTCGCGCTTCGGCTTGGCCTCGTCCTGCCAGAGGCGCAGGTACACATCGTCGGTGAGCTTCTCGGCCGCGGCCCGATCGGCCGCGTCCTTCCGCACGGCCTCGGCGAGCGTCTTTCGGATGAGCTTCTGGAGCGCCGGCAGGGGCATGTCCCTGGCGGCGGGCTTGCGCCTGTCCGCGAGGGTCAGCTTGGAGCGCTTCTTCAGGTACTCGCGGAGCATGTCGAACGGGACCAGGTGATGCGCCTGGGCGAAGGAGAAGACCAGGCCGGGCAGGCCTTCCTGCTGGTAGCGGAACGCGCGCGGGCCCGCGAGCCAGGCGGGCGCCTTCTTGGCCGCGAGCTGCGCGCGGACCACCGCGGCTGCGCGCTCGGGCTGGCACTGCAGTGCGGCCCCGTAGTCGGCCAGCGACTCGGGCGTGAAGCCCAGAGGCGCGATCTCCCGGGCGCTCGCACCGCAGCTCCTGCGCCCCCAGGCCTCGAAGTACTTCGCGTCGTCGTCCAGCTTCACGCCGGTGCCCGGGCGCTTCTTCTCGGGATCGGGCCCCAGCAGGCCGCATCCCTGGAAGGCGCGGTGGAAGGTCGCGAGGATCCTCTTCTTGTGCTCCGCCTCGCTCGGCGTCTTGCCGTACCTCGCCATGGCCGCAGCCGAGCGGGCATCCGCGGCCATCAGCTCGCCCGCGAACTTGGAGCAGGTCTCGTCCAGCAACCCGTGCAGCTGGGCGAAGACGAGCACCGCCATCGGGTTCCAGCCCGAGCCGAGCTTGTCCAGCGCGATCTTCTTCAGCCGCTCGGGATCCTTCTTCAGGGCCTCGGCGTGCGCGTCGTAGGCCTGCGCGCTCACCCCGGCCGCGGCGAGCCGATCCTGCCAGCCCTTGTCGCCCGCGGCGTCGTGCTTGCCCGCCATCTCGTAGCGTTTCGCCCACAGATCGAGGTAGATCGCGTCCGTGACGGCCGCGGACTTCGGCGCGGGCTCGGCCGGCGCCGGCCCCGGTTCCTTCTCGCAGGCCGCGCAGACGAGCAGGCAGCCCGCGAGTGCGACAACCCAAGTGCGATTCATGCGGCCTCCTCGGCTCAACCGCTCGTGCGGTACCCCAAGCTAACCCCTCCGCGCGAGGCGATCAAGGCCAGCCTGACCCCCTTGATTGATCCGCTTATGCCCGCGTGCTAGGCATGAGACGGGCGTGCAGACCGAGAGAACGCCATGAATACGCGAAGAAGCATGTGGGCCGCGGCCCGACAGCCTGGCCGCCATGAGGTCGCCTGACGCATGGGCAGCCGATTCGCAAACAGGCCACTCGCGGTGGCAGTAGGTGTCGCCGCAATCATCGTGATCGGTCAGATCGACTACTCAACCGGTCACGAGATGCGACTCTATCCATTTTACTTCCTCCCGATCGCCTTTGTGGCCTGGGAGTCGACTTGGACCACCGCCCTGGCGATGGCTGCGCTGAGTGCGGTCACATGGGCCCTGGCCAACTGGCTGGCAGGCTGGGTCTACGAGAGCCCGTATGCATGGGGCGTCAACTCCGTCTCGCAGTTCGTCGCGTTCGGCACCGTCGGCGTCCTCGTCGCCGAGCTGCGCCGCAGGCTCGTTGCGGAGCAGGCGCTCAGCCGGCAGGATCCCCTGACCTCGCTGCTGAACAGCCGCGCGTTCTTCGAGCGCGCCGAGCTGCTGCTCGCGCTCGCGCGACGCTCCCACCGTCCGCTCACGATCGCGTACCTGGACCTCGACAACTTCAAGAAGGTCAACGACGCGCACGGGCACCGGGAGGGGGATCGCGCCTTGATGGTGACGGCCGAGATCCTGAAGCGCCACTTCCGCGAGAGCGATCTGCTGGCCCGCCTCGGCGGCGACGAGTTCGCGATCCTGATGTCCGACACCGGCGCGGAGGCGGCTCGCATGTCGCTCGAGCGCGTCTGCGAGGTCGTCGCCGAGGAGATGCGCCGCCAGGGCTGGCCGATCACGGCCAGCGTGGGCGCGGTCACCTACCCGCGGCCGCCGGAGGTGCTGCAGGAGGCCGTGCACGCGGCGGACGCCCTGATGTACCGGGCCAAGGAAGGCGGCAAGAACCGCGTGCAGATCGAGCTGGCCGATCATAGGTGTTGACCTCGCAAAAAGTCGCTTCGCGACTTTGCTCGGCGGGGGAGGGACCTTCCCTCCTCCGCCACTTGAAGTGAATTCAAGTGGTTCCACCCCCTCTTGGCGGCCGGCGCCTGGCAGCGCCGGCCGTTGATGGACTTTTTACGAG
>JAFGRB010000062.1 GCA_016935365.1 Deltaproteobacteria bacterium | reverse complement strand
GCAGCTTCACCCCCAAACGACCGCCCTTCGGGCGGCTAGCCCTGAAAACAAACGCGGCTTGGAAAGCCGCGCTTGTTTTAGGTCTAGCAATCCCATTCTGGATTCGCAAGGTCTCGATATCCCGCTATCCCGCTCGCGCGAGACGCTCAGGAGTGCTCCCGGAGCGATTCGCGATAGCCCTTGCGCAGCAGGTCGTCTGCGAGCACCCCCAGGGCCTCGTCCAGCGATCGCCGGACGATCTGCAGCTTCTTCTCCAGGTCCTTCAAGCCGGGGTGCCGGTAGTGCAGCGGGTGGAACTCCCGGCTGAGCCGCTCGTGGGCCTGCTGGACCTCGTACGGTGTCGCTTCCTCCGACACCCCCAGAAACTCGAAGTAGTTGACCTGGTTGATCTGCTCGAACTTCGCCAGGGCTCTTCGGCGCCGGATCTCGATGTCGCGCCGGAGCGCCTCGGCCTCGCCCTTGGCCCCGCTGGCCAGACCGCGCACCACCACGGCGAGCAGACCCATGACCACGCCGGCCGTCAGCACCTGGTAGACCTTGGTGGGATCCTGGCCGGAGAGGAAGGCGATCTCCTCGATCGGCCGAAGGCCGTTGACCAGCCGGAGGATCTCCAACTCCCTGGCGCTCAGCGCGAGGTCGGAAGGCTCGGGTGCTCCGGGTGCTCGGTCCTCGACCGGCACCGGGGCGATGAGCGTGGACGCGCCTCCGAGCTCGCGCACCATCCTCTCCAGCAGGTACTTGTGGCGGATGCCATCCAGGATCAGGGCGGGCAAGGGCCTCGACAGCCTCACCTTCTCCCCGTCGTCCGCCAGGCGGGGCTGGTAGCTCGCCTTTCCCTGGGTCCATTCGAACAGGCCCAGAATGCAGCTCTCGAGATGCCGCCGGACCGCGGGATAGAGCTCGTCCGGCATCAGGAGTCCGCGCTCGACGAGGTGCGCGGCCAGCGCGCGAGCCTGAATCAGGCCCTTGACCCGCGCCTCGGCATACGCTTCCCGGTCGATCAGACCTTCGCGCAGGAGCATCTCCTCGAAGCGATCCGCGCGCAGGCTGGACCGGACCCCCACGGGCACCCCGCCCTCGAAGAAGATCCCTTTCTCGTCGTTGCGCGACTGGAAGCTCAAAAGCCCGGTGACGCGCTGGGCGTGAAGCCGCCACAGCACCGCCGGCACGGGCTCCTGGGCCAGATCGCAAGCCTCCGGCTCCGGGGACTGGAGCACGGGGGGCGGCGGCTCGGCGAAGAAGTCGGTGACCGGCTCACGCTCGACAGCTGCGGCCCGCGGCGACTGCTTTTCGACCGGCGAGCTCGGCTCGGCCACCAGTCGCAGAGAAGGCGGCTCCGCGAGCATGGCCTGCTCGACCTCGCGCAATCCGAGCCGCTCCTGCGCCCGCCTGCCGGGGTCGACCTCGCCCTCCCGGCCCGTGAGCTTCGGCAGGTCGGGCATGGTGATGATCTGCTCCAGATCGCCCTCGTCCTCCGGCGCTTGCGAGGCGCGCTCGCGCGCCATGCTGGCTTCTCGCTCCAGGAGCCGAAGCAGCTGCTCGCTTCCGACCGCCCGGCGGGTCATCGGTCTCGATGCGTCCGGAAGCTCGTCCGGCCCTGCGCTCAGGCGATCCTCGACCCAGTTCGCAGCCAGCCTGGCCATGGAGCCCAGGCCCGTACCCGCGGTGTCGAACTCCTCCAGCGCTTCCTCCCAGAGCGCCGCTGGCTCGATGGCTTTCGGCGGGCTCTCCTCGGGGCCCGACTCCGGCTCGGGAAAGCGCTCCTCGTACTCCCGGCGAATGCGCTGTTCGAGCTCCTCGCGAATGCGATGCTCCAGCTCCTGCCGGGTCACCGACTCCGCGCGCTCGGCGCGCAGCTTCTGGATAGCTCGCCCGCGGGCCTCGGTCTGCACCTCGCGCTGCGCCGTGCGCTGGGCCTGCTCGATCGCCTGCTCCCGGGCCGAGTTATTCGCCTTGCGACCGGCCTGCACACCCGCGTCCTCCTCGGCCTTGGCGCGGGCCTTGCGCTCGGCCTGGACGCCAGCCCGGTCCGCGCCCTCCCGCAGGCCCTTTTCGCGAGTCTGGTGCAGAAGGGCTTTCTCGCGCCGGGCCCTGGCGCTGCGGCGAGCCGCTCGCAGGTCCGAGAGCGCCTTCTCCTCGGCCCGCTTCAGGGCATCCCCACGTGCGCGGGTGAGCCCATCCTTGCGGGCTTCGGCCAGAGCGGCGAGCTCCGCTTCCGCCTCGGCCGATTCGCTTCCCGCTGTCCGCCCATCCTGCTCGGCTGCCTCTCGCCCGGCGGCCTGCCCCTCCAGGCGCCCGGCCTCTTTTCGCGCCCGGGTCTCCGTATCGAGGCGCTCGCCCGCCGCCTTGTCCGCGCCAGCCTGCTCGCCCTTGAGCCGCGCTTTCAGCGGTGCCTGGTCGCGTGCATCTCGCAGCGCCTCGTCCCTCGCATCCTCGCCCGCCCGCTCGCCTGCCTCGGCCACGGCATCTCGCTTGGCGCGCTGGGTCGCCTCGCCCTCGGCCTTCTCTGCGGACTGCTTCCGGGCCTTGTCCACCGCCATCTGGCGCGCCTTGGCCTCGGCCCTGCGCATCTGCTCCGCCGCTTGTGTCTGGGCCTTGCGTGCGGCCTCGCGGCCTGCGTTCTGCTCGCTATCGCGCTGCGCGCTCTCGGCGGCGGCTTGCCGGGCCTCGCCGGTCGCCGCCCCGCGCGCCGTCTTGATCGCCTCCGACTTCGCCTGCTCGAAGGCCTTCTTCCGCGCCTCGCCCGCAGCGTCCTGACGGGCGGTCTGATGAGCGAGATCGACGGCTTGGCCGCGGCCGCGATCGTCGAGTCGCTCTTGCCGGGCCTTTTCGACGCCCGCCAGATCCGCATCATCGGCTGCCCGGGCACCGGCTTCCTGCACGGCCTCCGAACGCGCTCTCAGCTCGACATCCTCGATCGCCTTGGCTTGCGCCTGCCCGGAGGCCTGCTCTTGGGCGTCGCGCTCGGCCGCAGCCCGCCCCTGTGCCAGGCCCTCGGCCTGGCCCCCGGTGGCCGCCTCGAAAAGCGCGTCGGCCTCTTGCCGGCTCGCCTCGCGCTTCACCTGCTCCACCATTGCTGGGCTCGGCGCCACGGCGGCCGGCATCTCGACCGTGTCGGCTGCGGCGAGCTCGGTGGGCTCCGCGTCCGGCTGGAACGCGTACGGGGCTCGCTGCTCCGATGCGGCTGCAGCCTTGAGCTGCAGGGCCTCCTGCTCCATCCGGGCCAGTTCCTCGTCGAGCGTATCCGCTCTCCCGGCAGGCGCCCGCCGCGCACCGGCCGCCCCATCCGCCGGCAAGCTCTCGGGCGGCAGCAGCGCAGCTTGCTGGCCGGCATCGATCGCCGCGGGCTCCACACCCACGGCGATGGCCGCGAACGGCTCCGGCTCTGCCTGGAGGCCGAGGCCGGCTTCGGGCGGCATGAGCGTGGCCACCTCGGCCGGCTCTCCGGGCTCCCAGCCAGCCAGGCCCTGGGCCGTGTCGATCTCGTCCACATCGTCGAAGAGCTGGCTCGCCAGCAAGGACGAGCTCTCCTGAGCCCGCGTGGGCATCTGGAAAGCGGGCGCCTCGCTCCCCGGAGGAGCCGAGGGCTCATCGGGCTGTGAGCCCTGGCCGGGCTCCGGATCCTGCGGTGGCGCCAGCAGGCCGTCCTTGAAGGCTGCGCCCAGATCCAGCATCTGCTCCACGCGCTCGGGCAGGGCGTCCGCCCCGCTTGTGTCTGCGCTGGTGCTGGAGACCGGCGGCGCGCCCACGACGGTCGAGGCCTCGCGGTCCACACCCACATAGGTCCGGATCTTGGAGATGAGCTGATCGGGATCCACCGGCTTCTCGAAGTAGTAGTCGCCGCCCTCGGCCAGCGCATCCCCGAAGCTCGCGACCCCTTCCTGACCGGTGCCCAGCATGAGAATGGGAACCAGGTCGCCCCCGGCAGAATCGCGGATGGCGTGACACAGATCGACACCCCGGTTGCCGCCGATGCTCAGGTCGAGCACGATCAGGCCGGGCGGATCGGATGCCAGGGCCTCGAGCACCTCCATTCCCTCGGACAGGACCTCGACGAGCATCCCCGCCCGCATGACGGCGTCGGACAGAGAGCTCGCCAGTGACGGGTCCGGCTCGATAATCCAGATCTTGGCCATCGTCTTCGCCCGAGCTCAGAAACGGAAAAAAATCATAGCATGTCAACCGGATCCACATCAAAAAGAATCTTGGCCCCGGCCGGCACCCGCACCTGCCGCAAGGCGGCCTGCGCCACGCGCTGCAGGTCCCCGACCCGCTCGCACTTGACCAGCAGCTGCCAGCGATAGCGCCCGCGTATCCGACTCAGGGGCGAGGCCACCGGGCCGAGCACCCTGACCGTGTCCGGGCCATGACGCCGCATCGAGGCCGCGACCTGCCTGGCGAGCTCGGCGCTCCGCTGCGCATCCTCGCAGCTGGTCCGCACGAGCAGCAAGCGGCCGGCTGGAGGGTAGCCGAGCGCCTGGCGCCTCGCGAGCTCCCGCTCGAAGAAATCCACAAAGCGACCCTCTCGGGCCAGCACGATGCTCTCGTGCTCGGGAAGGAAGGTCTGGACGATCACCCGGCCGGGCCGCTCACCGCGGCCCGCCCTGCCCGCCACCTGGGTCAGGAGCTGGAAGCTGCGCTCGGCCGCCCTGAAGTCCGGCAGATGGAGCCCCAGATCGGCCAGCAGCACCCCGACCAGCGTGACGCCCGGGATGTCGTGGCCCTTGGTGACCATCTGGGTGCCCACCAGCACGTCGGCCTTGCCGCGGGCGAAGCGGGAGATCAGCGCGTCGAGCTTGCCTCGCCCGGAGACGCTATCCGAGTCCAGGCGCAGCACGCGCGCTCCGGGGAAACGCCGCCGGACCTCCTGCTCGCACTTCTCCGTCCCCAGACCGAAAAGCTGCATCCGACCGCGCGCACAGGTCGGACAGCGCTCCGGCAGCTTCCGGCTCAGCCCGCAGTAGTGGCAACAGAGCTGATCGGAAGCCAGATGGTGCACCAGGGCCACGCTGCAGTTGTCGCAGCGCAACGTCTGTCCGCAGTCCCTGCACAGCGCGAAGGAGGAGTACCCCCTGCGATTGAGAAACAGGATGGCCTGCTCGTTGCGGTCCAGCGCCTCGGCCAGCGCCTCGGCCAGCCGGGGGGAGAGGGTCTGGCTGCGCTCGAGCGGATCGACGAGCTGCCGCAGGTCCACCAGCTCGATCTCGGGCATGGCCCGACCGTCGATGCGCTGGTCCATCTCCAGCAATCGATAGCGCCCCGAGCGCGCGTGGTGAAACGACTCCAGCGAGGGGGTGGCGCTTCCGAGCAGCACGACCGCCGACTCCTCGCGGCCCCGGATGATGGCCAGATCTCGGCCGTGGTATGGCAGGCGCTCGGACTGCTTGTACGAGGAGTCGTGCTCCTCATCCACCACGATGAGCCCCGGCGCTTGCACCGGCGCGAAGACCGCCGAACGCGCGCCGACGGCCACCCGGGCCCGACCCGTCTTCAGCCGCCGCCACTCATCGAGCCGCTCTCCCGAGCCGAGCGCGGAGTGCAAGACGGCCACCTGCCGCCCGAATCGGTCCCGGACGCGCGAGAGCAGCTGGGGGGTCAACGAGATCTCGGGCACCAGCAGAATGGCCCCGCGCTGCGCCCGCAGCGCATGGGCGATGGCGCGCAGGTAGACCTCGGTCTTGCCGGATCCCGTCACGCCGTGCAGCAGCTGCACCCCGAACTGCTGCGCATCGAGCGCCTGGCAGACCGCATCCAGCGCGCGCTGCTGAGCGGCGCCGAGATGTTCGATCGCCTTCGGCGCGGGGAGATCCGCGCGCGGAGGGTCGCGCAGCAGCTCCCGCGCCTCCCGCCTCACCAGGCCCTTGGCCTCCAGGGCCCGCACCGCCGCGCGCGCGCCCGGCATTCTCTGCTCCAGATCCGCGAGCAGGACCTCTCCCGCCTCCTGCACGGCGCGCAGCACGCGGGCCTGCAGCGGAGCCCGGTCCTGAAGCCGGGTCAGGCCAGACGCATCGCCAGGCTCGACCGGCAAGACGGCCTGGCGCTGGCTGGCCCCGGCGAGCCGGCCGAGCTTGCGGAACGCCGGCGGCAGGGCCGCGAAGACCATCTCCCCCGGCGGAGCGAGGTAGTAGTCGGCAGACCACAGAAGCGTCCTCAGCAGAGCCGGATCGATCCACTCCCCCTGGACGAGACCGCAGATCGGCTTCAGCTCGAGCCCTTCCGGCTCCGCGCGGCCGTCGCAGATCTCGACGATCACCCCCCGTCTGCGGCTGCGCCCGAAAGGGACCTCGACCAGCTGTCCCACCCCGATCGACGCCTCGAGCTCGCCGGGCAGGCGATAGGAGAACAGACCCCGAACCGGTGCCAGCACGGCCACGCGCGCACACGGCAGCGCCTCTTTCGGCTGGGCGGTGGCGGTCGTGGGATCCACGCGGACTCTCAGAACCCGCCCGGCAGCGCCGCCTCCCAGGGCAGATCCAGGTCGGGGCGGCCGAACTGTCCATAGCAAGCCAGCGGCGAGTAGATGGGCCGCCGGAGATCGAAGGTCTCGATGATGGCGGGCACGCTGAGGTCGAACCGCTCGCGGACCCGCATACCCAGCACGGCGTCCGGCTCCCGCGCGGTGCCGAAGGTGTCGACATCCACCGCGATGGGCTGCTCTCGCCCGATCACATAGGTACAGCGCAGCTCGCAACGCCTCGCGATCCCCAAGCGGACCAGGCTCTTTGCGATGTGGCGCGCCATGTAGGCACCGCAGCGCTCCGGCTTGGTCGGATCCTTGCCGCACAGCCCGCAATCGGCCTGACGCGACGCCGAGCCATACGCGTCCACAGAAGTCTTGGCGCCGGAAAAGCCCGCATCGACCTGCGGACCTCCGCGGGTGAAGGTGCCGGCGGGATTGATCAGGACCTCGGTGGATCCGTCGAGCAGTCCCGTGCTCGCCAGATTCTCCTCGATCACCACCCGCCGGACCTCGGCCCGCAGCCTGTCGAGCGAAGTACCCTCCGTGTGCTGGACGGACAGGACCACCGTACGCAGCCGCGCGGGTCGATCCTCCTCGTACTCGACGCAGACCTGGGTCTTGCCGTCCGGAAGCAAGCACGGCAAGACGCCGGTCTTCCGCGCGGCCCCCAGGCTGCGGGCGAGCCTGTGCGCCAGAAAGATCGGCACGGGCATCAGCTCCGCGCCTCCGGGCAGGGCTTCGCCTTCGTCGGTGGCATAGCCGAAGACCGTGCACTGCTCCCCGGCGCCGTGGCGGTCGACGGCAAGCCCGATCTCGGAGGACTGCTCCTCGAGGATGTTGATCACCGCGCAGCTCGAGCCGTCGAATCCCAGCACCGGCGTGTCGTAGCCGATCTCGCGCAGGCGGATCCGGATGATCTTGCCGATGTCGATCCAGGTCTTTGTGGTCACCTCGCCGCCGACCACGACCAGGCCCGTCGAGACCATGACCTTGCAGCTGACCCGGGCAAAGCGGTCCTCGGTCAGGATGGCGTCCAGCACCGAGTCAGCCAGCTGATCGGCCACCTTGTCGGGGTTTCCCTCGGCGACCGACTCGGCCGCGAATGCGTTCATCTCGCCCATGGCCTCTTTCCGGGTATCGCGCTTTCCGACATGCTACTGCCCGCCCGGCCGATGTGCAAGCTCCCCGCATGGCAGGTTTTTTGACAAGGCCCGGGCAGCGCGGTAGCATGACCCTGGACGCTGTACGACCGGATGGTCGTGCGCAGCGTCGGTTCGCCAGTCCCAGTGGAGGGATCCATGCAATTGTTCGGCCGCATGTCCCACAGCGCGCTCCTCACGACCTCCTTGCTGCTCTGCCTCTCCGGCCCGGCTGCGGCCCAGTGGTATGACAACAAAGAGGAGCCAGCAGGCACCGGGGAGATCCGCAACCCGTTCACCTTCAAGGGCTTCCAGATGGGCTCGGGCGGCCAGGTATTGAGCTGGATAGCGCCCGGCGAAGAGATCACCGGCCTCGGCTTTCTCGTGCGCGGCGGCTACCTCTTCGACCAGCTCCCGCTCTATCTGGGGATCGAGCTCCCGATGGCGTGGGCCAAGGCCGGCGACGTGAGCGAGTTCGGGATCGGAGCGATCGGCCTGGGGCTCAAGAGCCGCGTCGATCCCGATCGGAAGGGGCTGGGCGTGTTCACCGGCTGGTCCTTCGACATCTACATCCCGACTTTCATGGACAAGCCCATGGCCCACGGCGCGGGCTTCAGCAACAACCTGCTGCCAGGCCTGCATCTCAACATGGAGGCCATCAACGTGATGGGGACCTTCGACCTGGTCCTGCCGGGCAACCTGCTCTTCTTCCAGTTCGAGGTCGCGGTGGCGGCCTACTTTCCCGTCACCGACATCGATCATCGCTCCATCGAGGGCGGCCTGCTGTGGGGCGCGCTGGCCGGAATCCACATCGTCAAGCAGCTCGCCTTCATGGTCGAGATCAAGAGCTACACCCCGCTGGGCGGTTACACCCCGCTGCATGATGTCGAGGACGCGCTGGGACTGGCCGAGCCCTCTCACTTCGCCATCAGCACCGGCTTCCGCCTGGACATCCCCGTGTTCAAGCCCGCCGTGTGGGTCTCCTTCCCCCTGGACGAGACCTATCGCAGTGCCTGGCCGGATGTCATCATCGGAGTGGATCTGGCCGCCTGGCTCTGAGCCGGGCACGGGGCAGCTGCTCGCCCCTCTCTGCGGCCGCGTCGGCCCCGGCCACGCGGGCGCATGCGATGTTCGACCAGCCATCGGGAGAGCGCCATGAAGACGAGACGCAGCAAGCAGGACAAGAGGCTCCGGCTCCAGGCCAGGCAGCTGCGCCGCCGCGTCTCCCCTCGCAGCCTCCCGTCGTCGTCAGCCTACTCGCGGCACCGCACGCACATCATCGGCCAGGACCGCGCCATCGCGGCCATCGAGATGGGCTTGCGGCTCGAGAGCCCCGGCTACAACATCTTCGTCTCCGGCCCCAGCGGCTCGGGCCGCATGACCACGGCCCGGCACATCCTGGAGGGCTTCAAGCATCCGAGGCAGCCGCTGGCCGACTTCGTCTACGTGCACAACTTCCAGGAGCCCGATCGGCCTCGGCTGCTCATCCTCGAGGCCGGACAGGGGCAGAAGCTCAAGAAGGCCATGGAGGAGCTCATCAAGGCCATCAAGCGCGAGCTGCCGCGCGCCACGTCCACCGAGCACTGCCAGAAGGAGCGCGACCGGGTGCTGGCCGAGTACCAGCGCAAGGAGCACGACCTGGTCTCGGTCTTCCAGGACAAGGTGCACCACGCCAAGTTCATGGCGGTCGAGGTGCAGAGCGGGCCGGTGGTGGAGCACGACGTCCTGCCGGTCATCGACGGCGAGCCCCAGCCCCTGGCGGTGCTCGAGGAGCGGGTCGAGAACGGCAAGATGAGCCGCCGGCAGTTCAAGCAGCTCCAGAAGAAGCACAGTCAGCTGCGGACCGAGCTGGAGAAGATCCAGCGGCGCACGCGCACCCTGGCCCGCGACATGGCCAACCAGCTGGAGGAGATCGACCGCCGGACCGGCACCGCGGTCATCGACGCCCTGGTCGAGGACATCCACCTGTCCTTCGCCGACGAGAAGGTGCGGGACTTCCTGGACGAGGTCCGGGAGGCCTTGCTGGAGCGAATCCCGGCCCTGGTCCAGCGAGATGAAGACAGCTCGGAGAGCCAGCCCCAGGCTCCCTTCCTCGTGATGGACGCGCCCGACCCGCTCGATCCCTTCCAGGTCAACATCATCCTCAACAACGCGCGCCGCAAGGGCTGCCCGGTCGTCTTCGAGCACTCCCCGACCATGGTGCGCCTGTTCGGGACCATCGAGCGCTCGGTGGACGAGACCGGACGGCCGGAGATCGACTTCATGAACATCCGGGCCGGCGCCATGCTGCGGGCCAATGGCGGATTTTTGGTGGTGCAGGCCGAGGATCTGCTCCCCGAGCCGGGTGTGTGGAAGACCCTCAAGTCCACCCTGTCGACCGGCCAGCTCGAGATCCGCATGCCCGAAGGCCCGATGGCCATGGTGACCTCGGCGCTCAAGCCCGATCCCATCCCGCTCGACGTCAAGATCATCATGCTGGGCGACGAGATGGCCTACCGGGCGCTCTACATCGCCGAGGACGACTTCAAGAAGACGTTCAAGATCAAGGCCGAGTTCGACGTGGAGATGGACTTCAGCCCCTCGAACATCGAGAAGTTCATGGCCTTCGTCCAGCGGGTGGTCAGCGAGGAGGACCTCCTGCAACCCGTCCGGGCCGCCGTGGCGCTGCTGGTCGAGGAGGCCATGCGAGACGTCGAGGATCGCGAGAAGATCACGACCCGATTCCGGGTGATCGCCGACCTGCTCCGCGAGGCTGCGTTCTGGGCCCGCAAGGCCAGCCATTCGCGGATCCAGCCCGGGGATGTCCACCGGGCCGTCACCGAGCGCCGGCGGCGCTTCAACCTGGCCGAGGAGAAGTACCGCGAGAACATCGTTCGCGACGTGGTCATGGTGGACACGCAGGGAGAGCGGATCGGCCAGGTCAACGGGCTGGCGGTCTTCGACCTGGGCGATTACTGCTTCGGCAAGCCCTGTCGGATCACCGCCTCGGTGGGCATCGGCGAGCACGGCGTGTGCAACATCGAGCGCGAGGCCGGCCTGTCGGGCGAGATTCACGACAAGGGCATCTACATCCTATCCGGCTTTTTGCGAAACCGCTTCGGCCAGCGGCAGCCCCTCGCCCTGGACGCCGGTGTCTGCTTCGAGCAGAGCTACGGCGAAGTCGACGGGGACAGCGCGTCATCGGCCGAGGTCTATGCCATTCTGTCTGCGCTTTCTGGCCTGCCCATCCGGCAGGGCATCGCCGTGACGGGATCGGTCAACCAGCAGGGGGACATCCAGCCCATCGGGGGCGTCAATCACAAGATCGAGGGCTTCTTCGACATCTGTCGATCCCGCAGGCTGACCGGACGGCAAGGCGTCATCATCCCGCGCGGCAATTTGGAGCACCTGATGCTCGATCTCGAGGTCGTCCGCGCCGTGCAGGCCGGCAGGTTCCACATCTGGGCCGTCGACGACGTGGACGCGGGCATGGAGCTGCTCACGGGCGTGCAGTCGGGCAAGGCGAGTTCGCGGGGTATCTACCCGCAGGGGACCGTCAACCGCCTGGTGGCGGACCGGCTGGCCGCGATGGCGTCGACCCTGCGCGAGTACCGCTAGCGATCGAGCCCGGTTGACGCATCGGGCCTCAAAGCCCATATTGGTGACGATGGCGAGCCCCTCCAGACCCGAAGATTGCCCCGGCTGGCAGGATACGATCCTGGAGTCCATCGCCGATGGTGTCTTCGCGGTCGATCCGGACTGGCGGATCACCTACTTCAACCGCGCGGCCGAGGATATCACGGGCGTCATGCGGGACGAGGCCCTCGGGCGGCACTGCTGGGAGGTCTTCCATGCCGATGTCTGCGGTGAGGGCTGCGTGCTCAGGCGCACCCTGTCTACCGGCCAGCCCCAGGTCAACCAGGCCGCCTACATCGTCCGGCAGGACGGGGAGCGCATCCCGATCAGCATGTCGACCGCCGTGCTGCGCGACGAGAGCGGCACCTTCGTCGGTGGGGTGGAGACCTTTCGCAGCCTGGCCGAGGTGGAGACGCTCAGAAAGGAGCTCGAGCGCCGCTACTCCTTCGGAGACATCGTAAGCAAAAACAAGCGCATGCAGGAAATCCTGGACATCCTGCCCCAGGTGGCGCTCTCGGACGCGAGCGTGCTCATCGAGGGGGAGAGCGGCACGGGCAAGGAGCTCGTGGCCCGGGCCCTTCACAACCTGAGCCGCCGGCGAGATGGCCCGCTGATTACCGTCAACTGCGGCGCGTTGCCGGACGGCCTGCTCGAGAGCGAGCTCTTCGGCCACGTGGCCGGCGCCTTCACCGACGCCCGCCAGAACCGACCCGGACGCTTCCAGCTGGCGGACGGAGGCACGATCTTCCTCGACGAGATCGGAGACATCTCCCCGGCGCTCCAGGTCCGCCTGCTCCGCGTGCTGCAGGAGCACAGCTTCGAGCCGCTCGGCAGCTCGAGCACGGTCGAGGTGGACGTCCGGGTGCTGGCGGCGAGCAACAAGAACCTCGCCGCGCTGGTCGACTCGGGCGCCTTCCGGGACGATCTCTTCTACCGCATCAACGTGGTCCACCTCGTCATCCCCCCCTTGCGGGAGCGGCGCGAGGACATCCCCCTGCTGGTGGAGCACTTCATCGGCCACTTCAACCAGATCCAGGGCAAGGAGGTGAGCCGCATGTCCAAAAAGGCCATGGGCCTGCTCATGAGCCACCCCTTTCCCGGCAACGTGCGCGAGCTGAGAAACGCGATCGAGCACGCCTTCGTGCTCTGCCCGGGCGGGGTGCTGCTGCCCGAACACCTGCCGGAGGCGTTCAGGGACAAGGCTCTGCCGAGCTCTGCCAAGAGTGCGGCCGGACCGACGAGTCTGCAGGAGATGGAGGGCAAGCTGCTTCGCGAGGCCCTGGCCCGGAATGGATTCAACCGCAGCAGAACGGCCCGGGAGCTCGGCATCCACAAGACCACGCTCTGGAGAAAGATGAAGCGTCTGGGGATCGAGCTGCCCGAGAAGTGAAGCGGTCGTGATTGCATATTGCAACACAAGAGCTGCAACCATGCACAGATGCCCGCTCATCGATCGGCAGGCCTGGCTCGATAGATAAACAAAATCGACATATTATACGGATGACCGGCACTGGCACGCATCGTGCTGTCTCCTGCGGGCGGAGGTGGACATGCAGCTCGCCCTGCCGGTCTGGCAGCAGCTCCTGGCGCCGGTCTTCGACACGGCCACCGAGATCGAGCTGGTCCAGGTCGCGAAAGAGGGCGTGATCGGGCGGCAGCGCCTCCCCCTGGCCGGACCCTGGCCGCTCCTGCGGGCTCGGTCGCTGGTGGAGCTCGGCGTGGACGTGCTCGTCTGCGGGGCCATCTCCAGGCCGGCCCACATGCTGCTGCGCTCGGCCGGCATCCAGGTCCACGCCTGGATCTCCGGCGGGCTGGAGGAGGTGCTGGCGGCCTTTCTCCGCGGCGGCCTGACCGAGCCGGGCTTTGCCATGCCGGGCTGCGGCCGCAGGCGGCGCATGCGGGGCAGAGGTCGACAGGCTGGCCGCAGGCGCGGCCGGGGCAGGGGAAGAGGATCGCGTTGAGGATAGGACGAGGATTCACCGACGAAGGAGGTGCGATATGCCATACGGAGATCGAAGTGGACCGATGGGTATGGGGCCGATGACGGGCCGCGCGGCTGGCTACTGTGCGGGATTCGATGCGCCCGGATTCAAAAACCGCCCCTGGGGCGGAGGCATGGGCTGGGGTCGCGGCCGCGGCTGGGGTCACGGCGGCGGCTGGGGTCGCGGCGGCGGCTGGGGTCGCGGCGGCGGCTGGGGCCGCGGCATGGCCTGGCGTCACGGCTGGGCTGGAGGACCCTGGGGCGGGCCCTGGGGCGCGGCTCCGCAGCCCGTGGGCGCTCCGAGCGCGGAGAACCAGCTCGCCTGGCTGCAGGCGCAGTCCGAGCAGCTCAACCAGGCCCTCGAGCAGATCCGTGCGCGGATCGCCGAGCTCGAGAAAGAGCAGGGCTGAAGCCATGCCCGGCGGAGACGGGACCGGCCCGGACGGCAAGGGACCCGGGACCGGCAGGGGCCGCGGGCCCTGCGGCGGCGGCGGTAGCCAGGGCGGCGGGCGCGGCGGCGGCGGGCGCGGCGGCGGCGGACGCGGCGGCGGACGCGGCGGTGGAGGTGGTCAGGGTGGCGGACGCGGCGGTGGTCAGGGCGGCGGACGCGGCGGGAGAGGTGGGCGCGGCCAGGGCCGCTGAGCGCGCTAGGCCCACCGAGCGCTTTTGACAGGCCTCCAGCGGGATGCAAAGAAAGATCCCGCTGGAGGCTTCCCGTCACACCACAAATCCGCTAGCATGCAGCGTCGCCGGCCCGAGCGAGGGAGCCCGGCGACATGGAGCGGAGATCGATGGGCTCCGGATCGAACGAGCGAGCGATCGCATCGCGCCTGCGCGCCCAGCTCGCCATGCGCGACGATCTGGATCAGCGCGTGGCCGACGTCCGGGTGGGCCTGAGCTACACCGCGGTCCGTCTCGCTTCGGGCCAGACGGGCGTGGCGCTGACCTTCAAGGAGAGCGCATCCGAGCACTGCTGCCAGAGCGCCGATCCCCGCCCCTACGCCGGTCGGAGCGCCGCCGAGCTCGTCGAGATGCTCGGCAGTACGAAGCCCGTCGAGTCGGCCATCGGCCTGGCGTGCGCCAATGCGCTCGTCAATTGTCTGGAGCAGCGCTACGATCCGGGCGACATCCTCGATCGGCTCTCGCTGCGGCCCGACGACCGGGTCGGCATGGTGGGAGATTTCCAGCCCATCGTCCGGCGGCTCCGCGGCCTGGTCGGCTCGCTGACCATCTTCGAGCGGATCGAGAGCCCCCGCGGCGCGCTGCGCCCGGCGGCCGAGGCCATCGAGTGTCTGCCGGGCTGCGATGTCGCGCTGGTCACGGCCACCACGATCATCAACGGCACCATCGACAAGGTCCTGAGCGCCGCCCGGGACTGCCGGGAAGTCGTGCTGCTGGGCGCCTCGACGCCCCTGCTCCCGGCGGCCTTCGCCGGCAGCCCGGTGACCTTGCTGAGCGGTATCCTGATCCCCGATCCCGAGCCGGTGCTCAGGACCGTGTCCGAGGGTGGGGGCATGCATATCTTCAAGCGCTTCGTCCACAAGGTGAACCTGCTGCCCGACGGAGCCCACGAGAGGAACGAGACATGAGTGACGAGTGCAAGACCTGCTCGCGAGACGACTGCCCCGCCAAGAGCCAGAAGCCCGGCGAGAGCGCCGAGGAGTACAAGGCCCGCCAGGCGCTCACGGCGCGCATGTGCCAGATCCGGCACAAGCTCGTGGTGCTGTCCGGCAAGGGCGGGGTGGGCAAGAGCACCGTGTCGGTCAACCTGGCCGCCGCGCTGGCCCGGGCAGGCCGCAAGGTAGGGCTGCTGGACGTCGACATCCACGGCCCGAGCATCCCAAGGCTGCTGGACCTGGAAGGCCGAAACGTGGAGGGCACGGACCACAGCCTCTTTCCGCTGAAGGTCTCCGACCGGCTCTCGGTCATGAGCATCGGCCTGCTGCTGCGCGGCGCGAACGATGCGGTCATCTGGCGCGGCCCCATGAAGTACAACGCGATCCAGCAGTTCCTTCGCGACGTCGAGTGGGGCGAGCTCGATTACTTGATCGTGGACTGCCCGCCGGGCACCGGCGACGAGCCGCTGGCCGTGGTCCAGCTGATCGGCGATGCGGATGCGGCCGTGGTGGTCACGACACCCCAGGATCTCTCGGTGGCCGACGTGCGCCGCTCGATCGCATTCTGCCGGCGGCTCGAGCTTCCGGTGCTGGGCGTGATCGAGAACATGAGCGGCTTCACCTGCCCGAGCTGCGGGCAGCGGGTCGACATCTTCGGGGTCGGCGGCGGGGAGAAGCTCGCGGCCGAAGCGGGCGTGAGCTTTCTCGGCGCCATCCCGATCGACGTCGAGGTGATGCGCTCGGGCGAGCGCGGCCAGCCGATCGTCGACTCGAAGCCCGACTCGGAGACGGCCAAGGCCTTCCAGCGGGTGATCGAGGCCATCACGGCCCGCGAGGAGAAAGACGCATGAGCGAGAAAACAAAGCGGAGGGAAGCATGAAGATCGCCATCCCGGTGGTACAGGGCGCCCTGTGCCTCCACTTCGGTCACTGCCAGGAGTTCGCGCTCTTCGACGTGGACCCGGAGAAGAAGAAGATCATCGACAGCCGCACGCTCCCGCCTCCAGCCCACGAGCCAGGCGCGCTGCCGAAGTGGCTCGGCGGCCAGGGCGTCAACGTGGTGATCGCCGGGGGCATGGGTATCCGGGCCCAGCAGATCTTCGAGCAGTCCGGGATCCAGGTCGTCATCGGCGCGCCGGCGAAAAGCGCTCGCGAGGTGGTCCAGGCCTATCTCGAAGGCCGGCTCGCGGTCGGCGACAACGTCTGCGATCACTGACAGCCCGCAGCACCGCCATGCCGACCTACACGTATGCCTGCGAGCGCTGCGGGGAGTTCGAGCGAGTGCAGGACATGAGCGCCCCGGCGCTCGAGACCTGCCCCGAATGCGGTGCACCCGTCCGCCGCCTGCTCACCCCTGGCTCGGGCCACATCATCAAGGGCCGCGGCCGGGAGGCGCACTGCGGCTCCCCCTCGCCCTGCTGCGGCCGGGCCGAGCGCTGCGACAAGCCGCCCTGCGGCAAGTGATCCCGGCTCAGTCCGGGGGCAGCTGCTCCCAGTGCGCAGCCCCGTCTCGATCGCGCCACAGTCGGACGCGCGCGCGCTGCGAGCCCGCGAGCTCGGGGTGGCTCGCCCGCACGGCGCGGAAGTCGGTCCCCTCCAGAAACGCGCGCAACAGCTCGATGGCGCCTTCGATCTCGCTCCCCTCCATGCGCCCTTCCAGGTATGCGCCCACGAGACGGCTGTGGACGTGCTTGGCCGTGGTCTCGATGCAGTGCGCATCGAGGAGGAGCTCGACCTCGTCGCGGCCGAGCAGGCGAAATCCGTCGACCTGCTCCATGCCACCACCATGCTGCCCGATACGGCGGGCTGTCAAGCCGACGATCAAGCTGAGCAATCCGCGTTGTTCTAAAATTCGCTTGCTGTGCGGGTTTGCGCAAGTCAGGAAAAAAATACGGCGCCTCTCGATTTCCCGTAATGTAGCGGGTTCGCGCTGATTGCCTCGTCTGGATGCGCCTGTCGAGGCACTCCGCGCCT
>JAFGRB010000061.1 GCA_016935365.1 Deltaproteobacteria bacterium | reverse complement strand
TCCACCTCGGAAGAGCCGCAGACCCCCAGAACGCAGGTCGCGTCCACGCGCGTGCCCTGGCAGTCGGTGGTCCCGTCCGGGTAGCGGCAGACCGGGGGGCTCGAGTACTGGGCCGGGCAGTCGGTAGGCAGCGTGCAGCAGTGCTCGCCCGCGCAGCCGGGGTCGCCGCCGCCGGGATCGCCGCCGCCGGGATCGCCGCCCGCGTCCTGCGGGCCGCCGTCGTCTTGACCTGCGTCAAGACCGCCCGAGCTCCCCGCACAGGCCCACAGCATCGTCATCCCGATCCACAAGGCCACGCAAAGGACTCTCCTCATGCCCGTCTCCCACAACGATTTTCTCGATTTTACTTCGATCGCCCGTCGTTTGGAAAGGATACCGGTTTGACAATCCCGGACCGCTCTCCTAGTCTCGAAAGCGACGCGCCGCGAAGCGATAACCCTTTTTCTCCGGGAGAGAGCCGATGAAGCGATCGAGTACCTTCCTGCTGATGCTGCCCTTCACCCTCACCGTGATATGGGCTGCTTGCGGCGGCGACAAGGCTGCGAACATGGACGACAGGATTCCGGGCTACTGGATCGAGTGCGAGTCGGACGGGGTGATCCCATTCGACGGAGACGGCTACGCCTGGGGGGTGGTCTTCCACGAGAACGGCGACATGATCCGGGTCCGCCTGACGGGCAACTCCTGGACGATCACCGAAGACGCCAACGGGCCCTTCGACAAGGTCGTCTCCGCGGTCGACGGCCAGTTCACGACCCGCGAGGGCATGAGCGGCACCTTCGCCATCTCGGCCGTCACCACGAGCCAGGGCTCGACATACCCCTTCATGAGCATGGACGACGGCAGCCAGACCCAATACTACATCAAGGTCATGAACCTCGACGGCAGCTCGCCGGAGGTGGATCCGCTGTGGGACTGCAGCCAGGAGGATCACGAGGCCACCATCGAGGATGCCCAGGAAAACCACGGCGACAACCAGGGTCCCATCCCGGATGGCTGCTACCCCACCGGCCTCGTGGACACGCTGACCTTCGAGTCGCACTTCTCCGAGCCCCGGGTGCCCACGATCAGCGCCAGCTTCGAGGGCGGCGAGCTGGTCGCCATCAACGGCGTCGATTGCGACCCGGTCTTCCCGGGCCAGGCCTCGACCCTGGAAGACTGCGAGCTGATGTTCGTCTGCGGCTGCTGCCGCTTGACCTTCGGATACTACGACTACGACTTCAGGTACTCGATCGAGTTCGCCCGCTCCGGCTCGGATCCGGCCTGCGACGACTTCTGGTTCTCGGACAGATACGACTACGCCTACTGATCGGGAGCGCAGCATCGATCTCCACGTCGCATGAACAGACCTTCCCCATGCCCTGACGACAACCAGCTGCTCGCCTACATCGAGGGAGCCCTCTGCCCCGACGAGGCCGCAGATGTCGAGGGTCACGTGGACGGATGCCCGGCCTGCCGCCTCCTGCTGGCCGAGCTGGCCAGGTCGCAGCTTCCCCTGATGGATGGAGAGAGCGCGCCGGAGTCCACGCAGCTTTCCGAGTCGGTGAGCGCCGGGGATGCCCTCCTGGTGCTGGAGCGCGGATGCGAGGTGGGACGCTTCGTGATCCTGGACTTCCTGGGCGCGGGGGGCATGGGGGTGGTCTACGCCGCCTACGATCCCAGCCTGGATCGCAAGGTGGCCCTCAAGTTCCTGCGCTCCGGCAGAGCTGCGCCGGCGGAGGAGGACGCGTACAGAGCGCGACTCATGCGCGAGGCGCAAGCCCTGGCAAGGATCTCGCATCCCCACGTCCTGGCGGTCTACGACGTGGGCCTGTTCCGGGACCGGATCTTCGTGGCCATGGAGTACGTAGAGGGTGGCACGCTGAGATCGTGGCTCGAGGAGCCGCGCTCCTGGCGGGAGATCGTCGAGCGCTTCTTCCAGGCGGGCCGGGGCCTGGCCGCCGTGCACGCGGCGGGGCTGGTGCACCGGGATTTCAAGGCCTCCAACGTGCTGGTCTCCAAGGACGGCCTGGTGAAGGTGACCGACTTCGGCCTGGCCCGCCCCTCCGCCGACCTCCAGGGCGAATCCGGCAAAGCGAAGACCGCTTCTCTCCCGCGCGAGGAAGGCGCTTCCGCGCGAGCCCCTGCCCTGTACACGCCCATGACCCACACCGGCGAGTTCCTCGGCACCCCCGTCTACATGGCCCCGGAGCTGATCGAGGGACGCGCCGCCGATGCCCGGAGCGATCAGTACGCCTTCTGCGTGGCCCTGTACGAGGGGCTCTACGGGCAGCGGCCGTTCGCCGGCAAGAACCTGGAGGAGCTGTCCGCCAGGATCCTCGAGGGGCGGATCGACCCGCCGCCGGCCGGCAAGCGGGTGCCAAGCTGGCTGCAGCAGCTCCTGCAGCGAGGCATGCGCCTGAAGCCAGACGAGCGCTACCCCTCGATGGAATCGCTCCTGGACAGGCTGGAGAGCCATCCCGGCCGCAGGCGGCGCCGCTGGCTGGCGACCTCTCTGGTCCTGGCCGTGCTCCTCGCCTTCTCGCTGCTGTGGCTGATCCTGCGACCGGGCGCGGAGCGGACTCCCTGCGGAAAGAGCGCACAGAACCTCGCCGGCATCTGGGACGTGGAGCGCAAGCTGGATGTCCAGCGAGCCTTTCTGAAGACCGGGCAGCCCTTTGCGCAGGAGTCCTTCCGGGCGGTGGAGCGGACGCTGGACTACTACACCCGCGACTGGGTGAGGATGCATACCCAGGCCTGCGAGGCGACCTGGGTCCGGGGGGAGCAGTCCCACGCGCTGCTCGATCTGCGCATGCAGTGCCTGAACCGCAGGCTTGCGGAGCTGAGCGCGCTGGTCGATCTGTTCTCTCAGGCCGACGCGCAGGTGGTCGGGCAGTCTGCGCAGGCCTCGACCAAGCTGACGGGGCTAACCGGCTGTGCGGACTTCCAGCTCCTCACCGCGCAGGTCAGTCCGCCGGAGGAGCCCGGGCTGCGAGCGCGAGTCGAGAGGCTCTCCGCGAAGCTCGCCCGCACGAAGAGCCTGCTGGACGCGGGCAAGTACGCCCAGGGCCTCGAGCTGGCGGTCCCGGCCGCTGAGACGGCCAGGACGCTCGCCTACCGGCCCATCGAGGCCGAGGCGCTCTATTTGCGGGGGAGGCTGCAGAGCAAGCTCGGGCAGCTCGACAGCGCCGAGGAGAGCCTGCAGGCCGCGCTGTGGGCGGCGATCGCCGGCAAGCACGCCGAGCTGGCGGCCGAGGCCGGCATCAAGCTGATCCACGTGGCGGGCTTCCAGAAAGGCAGCCGCGAGCGAGGCCAGCACTGGTCGGAGTACTCCGCTTCGGCGCTGGAGAGCCTGGGCGAGAACCCGAAGCTACAGAGCGAGTACCACAAGACGATCGGAAACCTCGCGCTCCTCCAGGGCCGCTATGCAGAGGCGCTGGACGCTTACGGCCGGGCCATCCAAACCAGCGAGCGCTCGCAGCGCCCCGACTCGATGCTGATCGCGGATTGCACCAACAACATCGGCAACGCCTTCCTGGCCCAGGGCCGATACGAGCAGGCGCTCGAGAGCTACGAGCGCGCCCGCACCATGTGGCAGGCGATGCTCGGGGCGGAACATCCCGTCATGGCATCCGCCATGACCAACGTGGCGCTCGTGCTCCAGGCGCAGGGAGAGCACGGGCGAGCGCTCGAGGGCTTCGAAAAGGCCCTGGCTATCAACCGGCGGGTCTTCGGCTCCGCGCATCCCGACGTGGCGGCCAACCACAACAACATCGCCACCGTGCTTTTGGATCTCGGTCGATACGACCGGGCGCTCGAGTTCTTCTCGAGGTCGCTGGCCCTCCATCGGGAGCTGCTCGGGCCCGAGCATCCCCAAGTAGCGACCATCTCGAGCAACATCGGAGAGCTCTGGCTGCTGAAAGGGAACCCCGCCCGGGCCCTGGAGGCCTGTCGCGAGGCGCGAGCCATCCTCGAGAAGGCCAACCCCGAGCACGCCTTTCTGACGGACGTGCTCTGCTGCATCGGGCAGGCCTTGATCGGAACGAAGGCGCCCTCGCAGGCCCTGGCTCCGCTGGAGCGCGCGCTCGCGATCGGCGAGGCACATGGCATCAGGCCGATCGTCCTGGCCAACACCCGCTACGCACTGGCGAGAGCGCTCTGGGACTCGGGCCGGGATCGAGACCGCGCCCGAAGCCTGGCGCAGCTGGCCAGAGAGGGCTACGCCAGCGCCATGCCCAGGAACCAGAGCAGGGAAGAAGAGGTGAAGGCCTGGCTCGAGAGGCACGCGGTCAGGTGAACCATGGGCGATCAAGTCGACATCCCGGCCGTCTTTCTCGCCGAGCTCCCGCCTGCCCTGCGCGAAGAGATCGAGAGACTCATCGCTGGCATCCTGGACGCGGGCCGGGCTTCCTGGCCCGATATCGACCTCCCGGCGGAGGCCTTCCTGGCCTTCCTGGCGGAGCGGATTCCGCAGGACGCCGATGTGGAGAAGACGCTCCGCGAGCTGAACGCCGCCGATCTGTACCTGGCCTGCGCCTGCGTCCACAAGGACCCGCGGGCCCTGTCCGCCTTCGTCGAGGCGCACGCCGATCTGATCCGCGCGTCGCTCTACCGCATGCGCCTGCCGGACGACGCGGTCGACGACCTCTGCCAGCTCATCTACCAGAAGCTCCTGGTCGGAGACGAGGACAGCCCGCCCCGGATCGGCCAGTACGCGGGCCGTGGCGAGCTTCGCGGCTGGCTCCGCGTGACCGCGGTGCGACAGGCGCTCGACGCCCTGCGCAGGACCAGGACAGAGCGCGCCTCGGATCACGACGCCCTCGATCGCCTGGCCTCCCAGGAGGGCGATCGCGAGCTCATGTATCTGAAGTCCGCCCACCGCAAGGAGTTCACCCAGGCCTTCCGCCAGGCCATCGAGTCCCTCGAGAGCCGGGATCGCAACCTGCTGCGCTTCCAGGTCCTGGACGGGCTGAACCTGGATCAGATCGGGGCCATCTACAAGGTGCACCGCTCCACGGTCTCTCGCTGGATGCACAAGATCCGCAAGGATCTCCTGAAGCGCACGCACCGGGCCCTGGCCGAGCAGCTCGAGATCGACCCGAGAGAGGCCCACAGCATCATCCGCCAGGTCCAGAGCCGGCTGGACGTGAGCATCCGTTTCTTTCTCCAGGGCGACGAATAGCTCGATCTTCGACCGGGGAAAAAAACGCGCAACAAGGGGCAAATCGATCGTCCACGGATCGAGGAGGGTCGAGCCCGAGAGCCATCCATCACAGGTCCAGATTGTGATAAGATTTTGAAAATACACATAGAAAGGCGAGCCATGCAACGAGGTGAAGCGAAATGGGTCTCTCTGGTCGCGATCCTGCTGCTCGCCGGCTGCGGCGACTCGACGAGCGTGGAGTGCACCGCGGACACGGACTGCGAGGGCATGCTGGTCTGCCGCGCCGGCCGCTGCGTGGAGAATACGGAGTGCCGCGCCGAGGGCGATCTGTGCGACGGCAACTGCCGCGTCTGCGACGAGATGCTCCGGTGCACGCGCGATGACGACACGCTCTGCACGGGCGACTGCGACCTCTGCGTAGCCGGCCTTTGCGAGCCCGACGACGGGCTATGCGATGCAGAGCAGTGCGAGTTCTGCCGCGGCAGCGGCACGGAGTTCCACTGCGTGCAGGCGATCCCCGCCGCGCCGGGCGCGGTCACACCGTCGGAAAACCCGATCTGCGCCGGCGATTCGACGACCCTGGAGGCCGAGGTCGAAGCCGGCGGCGACGACGAGTACGAGTGGTTCGAGGGGAGCTGCGAGGGGACGCCACTCGATTGCGTCGACATGACATGTGCCGTCTCGCCTTCGGAGACCACGAGCTACCACGTGCGCCGCCTTAGCGGCGGCTGCCCCGAGCCGAGCGACTGCGCCTCCGTCACCGTCCAGGTCAGCCCGCCCTCGGTCGGCGGCACGGTCAGCGGCGACAGTACGCAGATCAGCCCGGGCCAGAGCACGGGCACGATGACGCTCAGCGGGCACGTAGGCGAGGTGGTGCGCTGGCAGCGCCGGGTCGACGGGGGGAGCTGGGAGCCGATCGCCAACACGACCACCACGCACAGCGAGACGCCGCCGTCGGCCGGAACCTGGGACTACCGGGCGCGGGTGCGGAGCAGTCCCTGTGCCGCGGTGAGCTCCGCGGCGCACACGATCGTCGTCGGCTCCTGCACGCCCGACTGCACCGGCAGGTGCGGCGGCCCCGACGGCTGCGGCGGCACGTGCACGGACACCTGCGGAGGCTTGCTCTGCCGGCCGCCGCAGTTCACCTACTGCACCGCGCGCAGCTCGGTCGAGGTCCTTGGCCGCGGCCTGGTGGCCCTGCCCAAGGACAGCCAGGTCTACCTGGGCTGGCGCTGGCTGCCCTGGGACGTCGACAACGGGGTCGCGGACTTCCACGTCTATCGCGCGACGAGCGCATCCGGACCCTTCGACCGGGTGACGACCAGCCCGATCGACGAGACGACCAACTGCCATGACAACTCGGTCTCGTCCGGGACCACCTACTACTACATGGTCCGGCCGGTGGACGGCCAGGGCGCAGAGGGCCCGGACTCGAACCTCGCCAGGGTCAGGGCCGGCCCGGCCAGCATGCACATCGACATCCCCATGACCATCACCTCCCAGTGCCAGACCGACTCGAGCTGGGGCATCATGTCCTGGGGAGGCGTGGGCCCCGGAGACATCAACGGCGACGGCGTGCTGGACTTCGCCGTGCTCATGTACGACACGGAAAACGGCTCCCAGCCCTACTGCCTGGAGGCCTTCGTGAGCGCAGATGGAGCCTGGGAGTCCAGGTGGCGCATCACCACTCGAATTCCGGAGGCCTCGACCACCCAGGGTGTGGTGGTCTGGGACATGGACGGAGACGGGCGAGCGGAGATCTTCACCCGCATCCGTAGCGGCGGACAGGACTACCTCGCCCGGCTGGATCCGGACACGGGCGCGGTGGCCGAGTCCACGCCCTGGCTCTCCTCGGCCGGCGGGACCGTGTACGGCGTGCTCACCTTCGCCTACCTGGAAGACCTGGATGCAGACGGGCTGCCCGAGCCCTTCATCGTCACCCAGACCGGCATGTATCTCGTCCCTGCACAGAACCCCAGGTTCGCAGCCTACACCTGGGCGCCCGGGCTGGGCCTGGTCTTGCAACGCGACGTCAGCTTCGCCTCCGGTTCGGGTCCCTACACCAAGGCCATGGGCACCCACGGCTTCTACGCGGCCGACCTGGACGGGGACTGGCTGGACGAGGTGATCCCCTGCGGCTCGATCCTCAACTCGGACTGGAGCAGCTATCGGGTCGTCTCTCCGGACCACTCCGACGCCTGTCACCCGGCCGACATCAGACCGGACGTGCCCGGGGTCGAGCTCCTGGTGGGCAGCGATCCGGGCGACGGCATCCTGTACAGCCTCAGCCGCGAGCTCGCCTCGGAAGACCCGGTCCTGTGGAGCAACCACGCCGATCAATACAACGGCTGGGAAAAGGGCTGGTGCGAGGACGTCCTGTCCGATCCGGGCATGGAGTGCGCCCTGATGGATCACGACGAGAGAGAGGAGATCCACTGGGATTGCAACGGGCCCGAGGACTGCCCCTTCCCAGCGCTGCAGCGCTGCATCAACGGCACCTGCAGCGACATCACGCATACCCGCCTGTTCAACGCCGCCGGGACGGAGATCATCCCGCCCAACCTGGAGATGCTCTATCAGCGGCCGATGGACTGGAACGGCGCGGACGGCCAGGGCCGAAACGAGAACTACATGCGCAACTGCGGCCCCGGCGTCAGCATCACCGGCTGCATGAACGGCGAGATGGCCGACGTGGTCGGCGACAGCCGGGAGGACCTGATGGCGCCGGACTTCGTAAACGGCGTGATGCGCATCTACACCAACACCGCCATCAACAGCTCCCGGCGCGTCACCCCGCTGGCCGACCGTGGCTATCGCGCCGCGGTCATGCGGCTGGGCGGCTATGGATACAACAAGGTGGTCTCGATCAGCAACCAGGACCGCTTCGACATGGTGCCCGAGCCCGTCGACAGCGTGGGCCTGTGCGAAGGACAATCCGCGGGCCACGTCTGCCGCCCGGTGCGCGGCGCATGCGACGTCCAGGAGGTCTGCGACGGCTCTTCGCCGGACTGCCCGGCCGACGCTTTCATCCAGGGCACGCTCTGCCGCGAGAGCACCGAGGGCTGTGACCCGCCGGAGGTCTGCAGCGGCAGCTCGCCCACATGCCCGCCGGACATCAACAACTGCCAGGTCTGCGAGCTCAACGCCTGTCAGAGCACGGACGGCTCGATCTTCGCCGGCGCGTGCACGGTATTCGACGCCGACTGCAACGAGGTCGGAGTCCACTTGCCCTACTACTGCGGCTATGATGCGGTCTGGGTGGGCGGCGCGAGCAACAACTGCGTGCTCTACCTCTACGGCTGCGATGGAGGCGGCAATTGCGACCGGAGCAGCCATTGCAACACCCACTCCACCACGGTGGGTTCGGAAGCGGACTGTCGCTGATCTGGATCAGAAAGGACCAGGCATGGAGTCAAAGCCCACCATGAATTCCATCAGGGACTCTTGAACAGTATTCGCGCTTGGACGCGAACAAAGGAGTTGACCGTTGAGAACGCTGCTGGCCCTGTCGATGCTCTTCTTGTACGCGTCGCTCTCCGGGCTGCCTAGCTGCTCGGACGGCGGCCTGGAGTGCCCGGACGGCGAGATCGTCGACGGCGTCTGCCTGCCGTACGACTGCCCGATGCGAGACTGCCCGGAGGGTTTCGTGTGCCTGGACGGCCAGTGCGCGGAGCTCGCCTGCCTGGACGTGGAATGCCCGGAGGGCCAGGCCTGCGCGGGTGGGGACTGCCACCCCGAGGACTGCCAGTGGCGCAACTGCCCGGGGCTCGGCGAGGTCTGCATCGAGGAGGACTGCATACCCCCGGGCTGCGCGGGCGTGACCTGCCCTGCGGGCGAGCGCTGCGCCGCGGGCCAGTGCTATCCCGAAGATTGCGAGACCAAGCTCTGCCCGGGCTACGACGAGGTCTGCGTCGAGGACGAGTGCACACCCGCCTCCTGCGTGGGCGTGGAATGCCCGGAGGGCGAGCTGTGCGCGGGCGGGCGCTGCTACCCGGCCTCGTGCGAGGAGCTGGGCTGCTTCTCGGACAACGAGGTCTGCATCGACGACGAGTGCGTGCTGCGCGACTGCGCGCTCGTGGAGTGCGCCGACGGCAGGCGCTGCGCGAACGGCTGGTGCTACGATCCGGACTGCCCCGAGGAAGACTGCGCCGAGGTGGAGGTCTGCGTCGACGGCGAGTGCGTCCAGGCGGCCTGCGTGGGCGTGGAATGCGAGCCTGGCTATCGCTGCGCCCGGGGCGAGTGCCTGCCGATCGACTGCATCGATCATGCCTGCGGAGACGAGGAGGTCTGCGTCGACGATCAGTGCGTCCACGTCAACTGCGTCGGCGTCGTGTGCGAGCCCGGCCTCGAGTGCGTCGACGGACAGTGCCTGGTGCCGTCTTGCAACGGCGTCCAGTGCGATCCCGGCGAGGAATGCGTCGACGATGCGTGCCGCTGCGGCGGCAGCGGACCGGACTGCGACGGCGATCGCGCGAGCACCTGCTGCGGGACCGACTGCGTCGACCTGGACGGCGATCCGGAGCACTGCGATGCCTGCGGCCGGGCCTGCGACGAGCCGCCCGGGGACTTCTGCGACGAGGACACCTGGGTCACGTTCCCGCCGATCGGAGACTGCATCTCGGGGGCGTGCGAGTATGCCGAGATCCGAGAGCATTGCGAGAACGGCTGCGAGGCTGGCACAGGCTGCATCTGCACCTGCGAGGGCAAGATCTGCGGCGAGGACGACGGCTGCGGCCAGATCTGCGAGCCGGGCTCGGGCTGCAGCGATCCGGTCTGCAGCCAAGAAGGCGAGCTCTGCCTCGGCAACTGCCGCGAGTGCGACCAGGCCCTCGAGTGCACTTACGACAACGACGAGCGCTGCTCGGGCGACTGCGCCGTCTGCGAGGAGGGCTACTGCGCAGCAGACAACTCTCTGTGCACGGGCGTGTGCGAGATCTGCGTCGGCAGCGATACCCGCTTTCACTGCGAGCAGGAAGCCGAGCCCAACACGGCGCCGACCGCGGTCACGCCTTCGACCGATCCGATCTGCACAGGCTCTTCGACGACGCTTTCGGCCTCGGGCGGCACCCTCGGCGACGGCGCGAGCTACCAGTGGTTCACGGGAAGCTGCGGCGTCGCGGCGGTCAGCGACTGCTCCGGCGCGACCTGCGAGGTCTCGCCCTCGGCGACCACGAGCTACTTCGTGCGCCGAGCCGGCGGCACCTGCGGCGTGACGACGCCCTGCGCGTCGGGGACGGTGACGGTCAGCCCCGCCTCGGCAGGCGGCTCGATCAGCGGCGGCATGACGCCGATCTGCCTCGGCTCGAGCACGGGCACGATGACGCTCGGCGGCCACACCGGCGCGGTCGTGCGCTGGGAGCGCCGGCTCGACGGCGGGAGCTGGGAACACGTCGCCAACACGACCGCGACCCACAGCGAGACGCCGCCGTCCGCCGGCACCTGGGACTACCGGGCGCGGGTGCAGAGCAGCCCCTGCGCAGCGGTCTACTCCT
>JAFGRB010000060.1 GCA_016935365.1 Deltaproteobacteria bacterium | reverse complement strand
TGATACGATGTCCAAGTCTGAAAACCGGCGCTGGTCACGCCACTTGGATGTGACTTGATATCCGGATCGATGAGGCGGATCGGCACACGTAGTACCATCCGGCTTGGTCAGAGTGCCCTGTCCATTCATGTCGCTTTTCTTGAAGTGACCGACATAGATGTTTCCCCAGGGCCAGATGGACATGCCAAGTCCATGTTTTTCGCCATGCTGAAACTGCCCCACGTACATGTAGCCCTTCATTGTCTGGTCTATAGATCGCACCATCGTCCGCAGGTGGGGCCTGTGGCCCACCTGCATCCTGGTGGCGATCGATCACTTCTCGCGCAAGGTCCTGGCCGCAGTCCCCCTGGATGGTCCGAATGCCGGGTGGCTCTGCTCTGCAGCGCAGTCGAGGCAATGTTCAGGAGCCTCGGTGCTCCCAGGCACGTCATCACCGACAAGGAGCCCGTGTTCACGGGCGGAGCTTTCCGCGAGCTGCTCGGTAGCTGGAACGTCAAGCACCGTCTCGGAGCGGTCGGGAAGCACGGCAGCATCGCCGTGACCGAGCGGGTCATCCGGACGCTCAAGTACGAGTGGCTGAGGCGGGTCCCGCTGATCAGGGGCCTCGATCATCTCGAGAGTCTCTGCAAAGTCTTCGCCGTCTGGTACAATGCTTGGCGCCCATACGCGCTGCTTGACGGTGCATGTCCCGACCGTTGGTACTGCCGCGACATCCCCGAGACGGTCGACCGAGATGCAAAGGTCGTCCCGATTGCGATAGAGCGGCGGGTCTTCGAGGAGACCGGGGTCGTGGGGTTCCGGCTCGGGGAGGCTGCGCAGCTGCGGAGCGGTATCAATAGCTTTGGATCTGGGGGGCCGGGCAATGAGGTCGTGTGTCTCGACTGTAATGAAATGAAGACTGTGGGATCTGGTTGATCGGTGCCCGGATGGGTGACGACGTTTGGATTTCCTGTGATTGATGTCTCGCCTCTGCGGTCCGCTGGCGTCATTCTACGACCTATTCCGGTGCGAGATACCTTGTCCCATTGCCCCTGGACAGGTACACACTAAATACCTGTCCATCGCAGAGGACCAACATAGGCGCGCCTTGGCCCTCGAGCCCCATCAGCTCCATCCCCGCCCTGAGCGCCTCTGCCGTGTTCGTCTCACCGTCCGTGCCGTGCTGCACCACCGCGTTGACCGGCACGTCCAGCAGGTACGACGCGAGCTGCATGTCGAGCGCCACGCCCTGCGCTCCCTCGTGCACCGGACGTCCTCCGTGCCCGCCATCTGCATGAGCTGGGCAGGGGTCAGCCTCACCGTGGCGTAGCGGTAGCGCGCAGGGAAGTCGGAGGCCCGGAGCAGCGCGACCAGCAGCGCGGACAGGTCCGCGTCGTTGCCAGCCATGCTCCGCAAAGCGCCCAGGGCGCCCTTCCGCACCCCGTAGTAGAGCTCGGAGCGCATCTGCTGTCGGACGTACTGGTAGATGGCGAGCGCATCGCCACCTAGACTCTCGGCCAGCGCCTGGATCTCGGGCCCGAACGCCCCCTCGGGCGCGGGCTGGGTGTAATGGGCTCACCGGAGGGATCCCTCCCTTGGCCTTCTTTGCGATTCGGGTCACGGGCTCTGCTGTCGCTATGTCTCGCTGCGGCATGGCCTTGCGGATGATCTCCACCGGCGCCTGTTCCTCGGCATTGGCTGCGAGCTCGAGCTCCGGCTTCGGCGCTCCAAGTGTCCTTGCCAGAGCCGCGAAGCGCTTTGGGCTCGCCCGCTGCACATCCGTTTTTTCGAGCCATCCGGACGCGGCAATGAGATTGGAAAAGAGCACGCGCTCCACCCGCGAAAGCCTATCCTGGAGGACCTTTCCGTGCTCGAGCGAACCGAGCTGCGCTCGCATCTCGGCGAGGAGCGTACGAGCCTCGTGCGCGTCCTGGGTGAGAATGGTCCACCAGGCGCCCACCTTGCTCTGCGCTCTTGCGTCCGGCCTCGCCCCGGCAGCGGCCAGGGCCTTTCTCGCCTCGTCCATGTGAACCAGGATCGCGGCCAGCCGGTCCGCGGACGCGGCTCGCTTGACCTCTGCCCGCCTTTCCTCGAGTCCGGCGAGCCGGGGCCGCGCCCTCTCCGCAAGTCAGCCCAAAAACACGTCTTTCCGCGATCGATGATACCCGATGTGCCGGATCTGTGCCAGGTCAGTGCGGCGGACCGCTCGGAACACCGCTCGCGCAGAGAAGCCACGAACGTCGAAAAGATGCTAGAATGGACTTGCGCAGGCTGGATGCTTCCGCTAGAAAAGGGCCGGAAGCTCGCCGTGAGCGAGGAGATCCATCATGGCTCGGCAGTCCAGAGAGGTCATGGCACCCACCCTCCGGGTCGCGAGGCAGGGGAAGAACAGGGTCACGATAGAGGCTCGCCTCTTCTTCAAGGTTGTCAAGGAGGGCAAGCTGTTCGTGTCCACCTGTGATCAGCTCCAGGTTGCCAGTCAAGGCTACAGCCGAAAAGAAGCGCTGGACAACCTGCATGAAGCGGTCGAGCTCTTCTTCCTCACCTGCATCGAGCGCGGAACCCTCGAGAGAGCACTGGAAGAGCTCCGGTGGATATGCATCGACTCCAGCAGGGGCGAGCAAGACTGCAAGAGCAGCTTCCCGAAGGACATCCCTCAGACACCGCCGGCGTTCGTCATCGACAGCCTCAACAAGGCCGGCACGGACGTGTCTCTGAAGATGCGCTGGTAGGTGAATCCTTGTCCAGGGTTCCACCCCACAGCGGCAAGGAAATGGTCGCTGCTTTCGAGCTCGAGGGATGGGCCGTAGTGCGAACAAGAGGCAGCCATGTCGTGATGGCGAAAGAGGGCCGAGCCCGCCCCGTCGTCGTACCATTGCACGATGAAGTATCACAAGGGGTGATTCACTCGAACCTGAAGACCGCTGGCATCTCGAAGAAGGAGTACATGAGTCTTCTCCGGGGATGCAGGCACGAAGATACCAGATCGCACACCACTGTGCGGCCGCGGGGGCCAACGGTCATCAAGAAGGAGCCAGCGGACGAGACGGAGCATGTCGGGCCGCCTGCCAGGGGACAGAAATCCAAGAAGAAAAAGAGGAGCAAGAAGCGCCCGAGAAGCCGCAGGTAGCAGCGGGTCAGTGCGTGACGTGAGCCTTTGCCAGGTTTCGGGCATGAGCCATGTCCTGCTCTTCGGCGAGAGGAACGATCTCCGCCTGCGGCTCGCTCTCGCTGCCCTTGGGAGCGTCGCTGGACGTGGAGGGCTCCAGGTATCGGCTGGCCTGCTCCACGGCGCCCTGGAGCATCTGAGGCGACAAGATCCGCGCCCGGCGCCTGCAGGGAGGCGTAGCTGTCTACCAGGGCCTTGCGGCGCTCGGCCCGGATCTGCTTCTGCTTCTCTCGAAAGGAGTCGGGATCCAGGAGCAGCTCCGGGTCCACGCCGAGGTTGGCTGCCATCTCGAGGAT
>JAFGRB010000059.1 GCA_016935365.1 Deltaproteobacteria bacterium | reverse complement strand
GGCGGCGCGGGCTCGGGCGGCGCGGGCTCGGGCGGCGCGGGCTCGGGCGGCGCGGGCTCGGGCGGCGCGACGGGCTCGGGCGGCGGCGTGAAGCCGCCCTTCTCTTGCAGCTCGATGGCCCGCTTCCAGCTCACCTTCTTGCCGGTGCTCTGCTCCTCGCGCTGCTTGGCGTCCCGGATCCCGACAAGCACCGTCTCGAGCTGCTGCCGGCAGCTCGCCCAGGAGGCGTGCAGGCTCTCGAACTCGTCCACGAAGCGGCGTGCGTCCTGCCGGCCGGCCACCCGGGCGAAGACCGCCCCGGCGACCTTGCGCGCCAGCTGCGCATCCAGGTGCTGGCGGAAGGGCTGGACGCGCTCGAGCACGCCTCCCTTGAGCTCGTTGAGCCAGGCGGTCTGGAACTGGACGAAGCGGTTGTCGAGGTCCTCGAGGCAGTCGCGCTCGGCGCTGGCCTGGATCTTCTTCTCGACTTGCGGCACGGCCTTGCCGAGCGTCTCGCGCGCCAGCGCCTGGACCTTCTTGTGCGTCTCGGCCCGCACGCGGGTCAGGACCTCGGTCTTCCAGGCCTGGCTGGCGAAGCGCTGGCTGGACTGGTCGCCGAGCACCAGCTCGTCGACGATGCGCTCGACCTCGTCGGCGGTGACCGAGCCGCCGCTCGCCATCAACCACGGTGCCCGGGCCTGGATCAGGAGCTGGGACAGGCCCTGCTGGCGCTCCAGGAGCTGGTCGAGCGCGGACTCCAGGAGCTCGCTGCGCTGGTCCGGGGGGAGCTTGCCGCGGGCGGCCTGCAGGGCGGCCAGGCGCTCCTCGTAGCGGCGCTGCTTGGCCTGGTAGCTGGCCAGCTCGAGCGGCTCGGCCGGCTCGACCGGCACGGCGGCGCCCGCCTGCCCGTCCGCGGAGACGACCTCGCTCGCCGGGGCGGCCGCCGGCTTGAGCACCAGCTCGATCTTCTGCCCGTCGCCGGGCAGCGACAGGTCGACCAGCCGGGCGTCCCGCTTGCCCTTGCCCGCAGCCCAGTCCGCGGCCGTCTGGCCGGCCTCCAGCAGGTACACGCCCCCGGCCGGGACCTTGAGCGAGAAGCGGCCCGACTTGTAGGCCTCGCCCTCGACGGCCGGCCCGATGATCCGCGAGCCCATGTCGATGACCGGGTAGGCCCTGAGCTTGGCCTTGGCGGCCGGCTTGCCGGCGTCCATGACGATCCCGACCAGCCGATCGCCCTGCTCGAGCAGCTCGCTCAGGCCCAGGGCCGCCACCAGGTCCTGATCCGCGGCCTGCAGCTCCGGCAGCTCGAAGGAGCGCACGAAGGACCAGGTCAGGCCGGCGTTGCCGCAGGCCACGGCCAGACCCAGCAGGCCCGCGATGATCGTCCGGGCCGGCCGGGGGGGCGCGTCCGCCTTGGCCGGCTTGTCGGCCGCGTCCTTCTTCTTCTTGTCGTCCGCCTTGCCGTCCTTGGCGTTCTTGCCCTCCTTGCCGTCCTCGGCCGCCTTCTTGCGCGATCCCGCCGAGCCGCCCAGGAAGAAGAGCCCGACGCCGGCGGCCAGCAGGCCGAAGCCGACGTTGCGGATCATGGAGACGGCGCTGTCGGCCAGGGCGTTCATCCACTCGCCGAGGCCGGCCGCGCCCAGGTAGGCGTCCCCGAAGGCCCGGTGGATCGCCTCGCCGTACTTCCAGTCGAAGGTGAACATGCCCGCGGCTGTGAGCAGGCCCCCGAGGAGCCCGCCCAGCCCGATCCAGCGCGCCGCACTGCCGAAGGGGCCGACCAGGAAGCTGAGCACGAACAGCAGCCCCAGGGCGGCCGTCCACAGCCAGAGCATGTAACGGCGCGGCCCGATCACCTGCTCGATCGCCTTCCGCCCGCGGCCGAGAGAGGCGGCCAGATCGACCTCGTCGGGCAGCTCGCCGATGCGCTGCTCCAGCTCGACGAAGACCTCCTCGGGCATCCCCCGGTTGTAGTCGAGAAAGGCGCGCTTGATCTCGGTGAGCTCGGCTTTGGCCACCAGGTGATCCTGATTGCCGAGGAAGTAGGCGCCGGCCTGCGCCAGCGCCCGTTCGAGCTGGGTCCTCACCTTGGGCTTGATCTGGGGCGATCGGAAGCTCTGGACGACCTGGTCGCGGGCGAGCGCGGGCACCTCGATGCCCGACTGCTCCTGGATCTCGTGCACCAGCGAGTCGGTCGCCCTGGTGGCCAGGTTGTGCTCGTCCGCCAGGGCCAGGAAGTGCTCGGGGGCGAAGAGGGTCAAGGTGAGGCCGGAGGCCACGCCCGCGAGCGTCCACAGGGGGATCATCCCCAGCATCATGATCAGGAGAAAGAAGCCCCGCAAAGCCCTCATCGCGCTGCTCCCCGTCGTATCATCGCCGTGCGCTCACTGCCGGGCATGGGCTCCCATGGCCGCCCCGCCGCGCGTGTACTCCAGGCCGTTGAGAAATGCCTCCCACTTGCCCTTGATGCGCAAGGTATCCCCGCTGTAGCCCGGGCAGGCCTTGCCGAACTCGTCGAGCATCCTCGCGAAGCGGTTGCCGGCCTGGCGGATCTTGTTCCCGATCCGCTCCTGGTAGCCCGAGCGCTTGTCCGGCGACATCTTCAGCAGGTGGGCCTGAAGCCGCTTGCCCGCATTGCGCAGCGCCGTCTGCCGGTCCTCCACGCAATCGCGCCACTTCTCGGCAGACGTATCGCAGTTGACCGGCTTGAAGTCGATGCACTCGGTCAGCTCGTTCATCGTCGCCACGATGTACTCGCCCGGATCGTCGTCCCCGGTGCATCCCAGGGCCAGGAGCCCGAGCCCGAAAAGCACCCAGTATCGCGTCATCCGCATCTCACCCCTCTCTGGTCCAGCGACTGCGAGCATACGTCAGTCCGGGCCGGGATGCCACGGGTTTTTGTCCATCCGCGGATGCGCTATACTCGGCCGGAGAGCGGACACGAGCAGGAGGCGACGATGCGAAACGGGACCTGTGCCAGCCCGCTGCGGGCGATGCTGCTCGCGCTGGCGGTTCTTTCCTGCAGCTCGGGAAGCGGCAGCTCGGACGGCGGGCTGCCCGACGGCGTCGCGGACGCCGGCGGTGACGAGGAAGCGCCGCCGTACCATTTCAGCCGGCCGGCCGCGGGCAGGCCGCTCGACGCGGCCGAGATCGCGGACTTCACCCGCAAGCTGACCGGCTTCTGGAAGCAGGTGGACTACTTCCGCTGGTGCTCCTGGCACGCCCACGGCCTGCACGCCTCCTACGACCCGTCCATGCCCGACTACGGCCTCTACTGGCAGGACACCCGGGCCATCAAGGCCGGCGACACGATCACCTTCCAGCACTACGGCGGGGCGGACAATCTGATGATCCGCACGACCAAGGTGCTCACGAACGCCTGCGCGGGCTACCTGGCGAGCGGCGACGCGGTCATGGGCCATCTGGTCGAGCAGTACGCCAAGGGGATCGAGGCCCTGTTCCTGGGCATGGTCTTCGGTCCGGACGACGAGATCGAGACCATCATGGCCCGGGCCATCTTCACCCACGACCACAGCTACACCACCGACGACGGCCGCCGGGTGGCGGTCGAGTACGGCCCGGCCAAGGCCGAGAAGATCGACTGGAACGCCCACACGATCCCCAATCCGTTCTGCCCCGCCTTCGGCGGCGAGATCTGGGTGCGCAACATGCGCTCCAAGGACGACCTGCCGCACATGTTCCGGGCGGCGCCCTGGCTGCTGCGCGTGGCCGACGAGGGCGCCGACGAGCACGTCCGCCAGGCGGCCCGCAAGGCCCACGAGCGCCTGCAGGCCTTCGCCCGGGACATCGTCGACCACACCTACTTGATCCGCACCAAGGAGAGCGACGGCGTGCCCTACGTGCCCATGGAGGAGGAGAACCCCGACTCGATCAAGGACCTGGCCTGCCTGCGTTGCTACGACGGGGTGCTGCCGGACGCCGAGTGCGACGCCAAGCTGGCCACCGCCCTGCTGGCTTACGGAGACGCCCAGGGGCTCGACTGCGGCAACGGCATCAGCGAGTACTACGAGGCGCTGGCCACGGCGAGCCACTACTTCAACTACGCCATCGTGCGCACCTTCCACCTGGCCGCCATCTCGAACGCCCTGACCTTGCAGCACGACGAGCTGGCCCGGGCGCTGTTCGAGGGCCTGGCCGAGCGGGTCGATACGATGATGGCCGACGAGTCCGAGCGCCAGGCCCACCGGGAGTGGGACTCGGACTGCGCGTCGTTCCTGGTGGCCGCTGCGGCCACCGGCCTGCCGCTGACCGCCGACGAGGCCCGGCTCGTGGTCGCCGAGTACGGCGCGGCCGTGGACCACTACGCACCCTGGGAGCTGTGGGACCTCTGGGATCCGGCGGTCCCCGACGGGACCTACGACTACCGGCCCAGCCGCGACGGCGCCGAGCGGACCGTGGTGCGGCCCACCGAGCTCGCGTACTTGATCGAGTACTGCCAGTCGCCGTGGCGCAACCCGACCGGGGCGGAGCTGATCGACTGCCAGATCGTGCTCGACCCGGCCCGCTGGGGCGAGTGACCGCAGCGCCATGACGGGCGAGACACAGAGCCGCATCGCCATCGCTGCCGACGGGGCCCGGATCGCGTACCGCTCGTACGGCCGGGGCGCGCCCACGGTCCTGCTCTCGAACGGCATCGGCTGCAACCAGGCCTACACCGATCACCTCGTGCGGGCGCTGGCGAGCCGGTACCGGACGGTGATCTGGGACTACCGGGGCCACGTGGACTCGGATCCGCCGTCGGGGCCGGAGCAGACCAGCGTGGCGGCCTGCCTGCGGGACCTGGAGGCGGTCGTCGGCGAGCTGGGAGGCGGCGACTTGGTGCTGGCCGGCTTCTCGATGGGGGTGCAGATCAGCCTGGAGGCCTACCTGCGGCTCCGGGATCGAACGCGGGGCCTGCTGCTGCTGCTCGGCACCTTCGAGTTCCCGCTGCGGAGCTTCTTTCACGCCGGCCCGCTCTGGGAGCGGATCGCCCCCGGCGTCCTGGCCGCCGGCCGCAGCTGGCCCGAGGCGCTCAGGGCGAGCTGGCGGACGCTGTTTGCCGGACCCTGGCTCTGGCCCGCCGCGCGGCTGCTGGTGCTCAATGCGCAGGCGGCCCGGCGCGAGGACTTCGAGTCCTGGCAGATTCACCTGAGCCGGATGGCGCCCGAGACCTTCCTGCAGATGGCGATCCACCTGGGCCAGCACTCGGCCGCCTCCGCGCTGCCGCAGATCGACGTGCCCTGCTTGATCGTGGCAGGCGACCGGGACAACTTCACGCCTCTCGAGGTCATCGAGCGGATGCACGCGCGCATCGCCGGATCGGAGCTGGCCGTGATCGAGGGCGCCAGCCACGGCGGCCTGTTCGAGTTCGCGGAGCAGGTCAACGCCCGGGTGCTCTCGTTCATGGCCGAGCACTTCGACGCCTGAGCGAGATCGTGCTATCCTCTGAGTAGTGGAGGCTGGTGATGATGGCGTGGAGCATTGGTGTCGCATGCCTGGCGGCTGCGATGGTGGCTGGCTGCGCGCTGGACGTGCCCGGCCCCAACCGCCCGCCGGTGGCCGTGGCCGGCTTCGACCAGCGCGTCGCCGTCGGCGAGCGCGCAGCGCTGGACGGCTCGGCGAGCTTCGATCCGGACGGGGATGCGCTCCGCTTCGAGTGGACCCTGCTCGACCGGCCCGCGGACAGCGAGCAGGACCTGGTTCCCGGCGAAGCGGGCCTGGCGAGCCTGCTGGTGGATGAGCCCGGCATCTGGCTCGTCCAGCTCGTGGTCCGCGACACGTCCGGCACGGCCTCGGAGCCGGACGTGCTGCGCCTGTTGACCTACCAGGCCTGCAGCGAAGACATCGACTGCGACGATCACGACGCCTGCAACGGCCTGGAGCGCTGCCTGGCGGGTGCCTGCCAGCCGGGCGAGCCGCTCGACTGCGACGACGACAACCCCTGCACCGACGACTGCGACCCGGCGTACGGCTGCGTGATCATCTACAACGACGACCCCTGCGACGACGGCGATCCCTGCACCAAGGACGACGTCTGCGCCGATGGGCTGTGCGCGGGCACGCCTTACTCCTGCAACGACGGCAACCCCTGCACGGACGACATCTGCAACGGGGACGGGACCTGCCGGAACGAGCCGCTGGATCAGGACGGCGACGGGCACCCTTCCGGGGCCTGCGGCGGCGACGACTGCGACGACGACCCGCAGGCCTGCGGGGCCGGGTGCTACCCGGGCAACGCCGATCCGGACATCTGCGACGGCCATGACCAGGACTGCGACGGGCAGACCGACGAGGATCCGGACCTGCTCTGGTACTTCGACTCGGACGGCGACGGCTACGGCGATCCGGCCACGGCCGTGAGCTTCTGCGTACGGCCTTCGGGCATGGTCGCGGACGGCACGGACTGCGACGACGGCGAGCGCTCGGTCCACCCCGACGCGCGCGAGATCTGCAACAACGCCGACGACGACTGCGACGGGATCGTGGACGACGGCCTCGCGGACTGCAAGTGCGCCGACGGCGCGGATGTCCCGGACCCGGCGGAGACCTGCAGCAACGGGATCGACGACGACTGCAACGGCGCGGTCGACGACGGCTGCTTTTCCTGCACGCCCGGCGAGAAGTTCTGCGATCAGGACGGCCGCACCCTGCACCTGTGCAATCCGGACGGCACGGGCTACGACCAGGAGGACGACGAGCGCTGCGGCTTCGTCTGCCATGCGGACCACTGCATCTTCGCAAGCAACGTGACCGACGGGACCATGGCCGGGTGCGACATGGACGCGCCGCGGCTCACCCCGACACCGGGAGCGCAGATCACCTATGACCAGCACGGGATCCACTGCGACCCTGACTGTGGCGACGGCTCGACCCAGCGGATCGAGCCCCTCCAGGTCGCGACCCAGCTCAGCGATCCGAGCGTGTTCTGTCTCTCCGAGCTGGACCTGCCCGAGGGAGTCAGCCTCGGCTACCAGGGCTCCCGTGGGCCGATGATCCTGCTGGTGGCCTCGGACGCGGCCGTGGGCGGCCAGATCGACTTCGACGGCCAGGCCCCGACCCAGTACGTCAACGCCGGCGGCACGGCCGGGCCGGGGGGCGGAGACGGGGGAGATCCCTGCACGACGAACGACTGCACCGGCAATAGCGGCGTGGGAGCCTGCCCGGGCACCGGCGGCCATCACAACTACGGGCATGGAGCCGGCGGCGGCGGCGGCGGGTACGGCGGCCAAGGCGGCGACGGCGGAGACGTGGCAGGCGGCAGCGGCGGCGACGGCGGCGGGCCGTGCGGCGATCCGGCCCTCAAGCCGCTCGCGGGCGGAAGCGGCGGCGGCGCCGGCGCTGACGGCAACGGCGGCCAGGGCAGCGGGCCGGGCGGCGGCGGCGGCGGAGCCATCCAGATCTCGGCCCGCGGCAGCCTGACCGTCTCGGGGCGCATCTCGGCCAGCGGCGGCCCGGGTTACCCGCAAGTGTCCAACCACGGCGCGGGCGGCGGCGGCGCGGGCGGCGCGATCCTGCTCGAGGCGCCGCAGATTGCCTTGATCGACGGGCCTGAGCTGCTGGTCGAGGGCGGCGACGGCGGGGCCATGGGCATCTACGTCGCCCCGGGCGCGAGCGGCAGCGAGATGGACGGCGAGGGGGGCAGCTACAACAGCACGGGCGGCGGGGGGGGCGGCGGCGGCGGCGGCGGCCGGGTGCGCATCAACTCGCTATCCGACACGGAGTGCAATGGCGTCTCGCCCAATCCGGCCTGCATGCCGAGCTCGCTCTGAGAGGAGCGCGCTTGCCCCCCAACCCCGACCTTCCCTCCCTGGCTCGGAAGTGGCACGCCTCCTCGCCCTTCTCCACCGAGCGGCGGTCTCTGGTCCGGAAGATCGGCCCGGCCCTGGCCGACCCGGAGCCGGAGGCGCGCTGCCGGGCGGCCATCGCGTGCAGCCCGGGCAGCGAGTTGCGAGTCGAAGCCTTGCTGCGAGGCGGCGTCGAGGCCCGGCGCGAGGCGGTCGAGCTGCTGGCCTCCATCCCGGTCTACGACATGGTCTCGGACCGCGACGAGCGCGACATCGGCGCGGACATCCCGCTGCTGGCGGTCTGCCTGCAGGATCCCGACCCGGCCGTGCGCCGCGGCGCGGCCAGCGCCCTCGACGCGGCCCGGTCCGATCGACAGGACGTGTCCCTGGCCATCCCGGCCGCCATGGCCGTGCTCGGCCAGGCGAGGCGCACTGACATCCACCGCGCCTGCGCGCTGCTGCTCCGCGATCAGGTGACCGACGACCGCAGCCCCCTGGACCTGCGGCCCCTCCTGCCGGAGCTCACGCGGCTGCTGGCGTCACCCAGCCAGGACGTCAAGCTGGGCGTGGCGGATGCCCTGGCTTACTTCCACGCCCGCAAGAAGCACATCCCCGCCTTGCGGGCCCTGCTCGCCCATGCGGACAAGGACGTGCGCCAGGAGACGCTGGGCACCCTGGAGCGGGTCCCGCGCAGCGCTGGGCTGGCTCTCCTGCTGCCGGACATCGCCGGGCGATTGCAGGACGAGGACGAGGAGGTGCGCCTGGTGACCGTGCGCGCCCTGCGGCGCCACGGCATGCAGCGGGCCTTGCTCGAGCCGGCCGTGCGTGTGCTCGTGGACCTGGCCCGGCACCCCAGCGCGCGGCTGAGGAAGAACGCCTGCTGGGAGGCCTCGCGCCTGGTGCGGGCCTGCTTCTCGTGCCACTCCCCCCTGCCGCGGGACGACTGGCCGGTCCTGGACCCGCTCGTCGCCATGCTGGAGAAGACCCTGCGCCGGGGCACGCGGGAGAAGGCCGGCGTGGCGGCCAAGGCCCTGCTGCAGCACCGCAAGCACGTCGATCGCTGGCCGCAGGTGGCGGAGCTGCTGGAGGCGCTGCCCGCGTCCCTCATGCAAAACCTGATCTCGGATCTCGACAGCTGCGGCGAGCTGATGACCTGCGAGCTGGACCGGACGCCGGTGATCCCGCTCCTGGCCGACCTGCTGCCGGGAGCCCGGGGCGAGCTGCGCCGGGCGCTGATCTGGCAGCTCGAGGACTACGCCGGCTGCGGCTCCGAGGCGGCCGAGCGGGTCGAGGGCGAGCTGGCGCGCATCGGCAAGGCCGCGCAGGCCGCGGACCTGGACGGGCTCCACCGCCGCATCTGGGACCGGGTGCACCGCAAGACCCTCGAGGCGCTGGCCGGGGAGCTGAAAGGCGCGCGCGGGCAGGCGCGCCTGCGCCGCCTGGCCCGCCTCCTGCGAGACGAGCGGCTGGTGGCGCGGCGCTGGGCCGCCGAGCAGCTCGCAGAGGTCTGGGAAGGGTGCGGCCGTCCGGGCATCGCGATCGACGCCCTGACCCGCGCCCTGGAGGACCGAGACGCCGAGGTGCGCGCGCTGGGCGCCCGCGCCCTGGGCCGCGCGGCCTCCGGACAGGGGCGGGAGAAGCCCCGCTCCATCGCGAGCGCGGTCCCGGCCCTGGCCGGCAAGCTCGCCGACCCGGATGCCGGCGTGCGCGCCGAGGCCGCCCTGGCCCTGAAGCACGCGGCCGAGCACGGGGAAGAGATCGCGGTGGCGATCGGGCCGCTCGGGCGCGTGCTCGGCTCGAAGGGCGCGCTGGAGCGCTACCGGGCCGCGAGCGCCCTGTGGCAGGCTGCCCGCTCCGGCCAGGACATCGCCGCAGCGGCCGGAGCCCTGATGGCGGCCAGCCGCGGCGGCGAGCGCGAGCTTCGCCAGACGGCGGTCCAGGCCCTGGGCTGGTACCTCCAGCGGGCCCCCGGCAGCGCGGCCGAGCGGCGGCACCTGCTGCGCTTCCTGTCGCGGACCATGAGACACAACCCCTGCTCGAACGCCCGCGCATCGGCCGCATCCGCCTTCGAGGACCTGGCCAAGGCCGGCGAGGATCTGCAGGCCTACGTCTCGGCCCTGTGCGAGGCGGTCGCGGACCGCGATCTCACCGTCCGCAAGCTGGCCATCGGCGCGCTGGTCGAGCAGCTCGTCCACCACCACCGGGCCCGGCCCCACGACCGCGGATCGCGCACGGCCCTGGCCGTCGACGCCCTGCGCCAGGCCTATCGCCGGGTGCGGGGCATCGAGATCAAGCGGGTCGCCTCCAAGGCGCTGCTGCGCATCGCCGAGGCCGGGATCGACATCTCCCGGGCGGTGCCCGATCTGGCCCGGGCCCTGGACCCGGCCTTCGAGAAGCGCATCGACGCCTCGGGCTTCTACGACAAGACCGCCCACCAGGGCCCGGTGGCCGCGCTGGTGGCCTTCCTGGAGCAGGGCCGGCCGCTGGCGGGCAAGCGGGCCCAAGCCGTGCTCGACTGCCTGCATCAGGCTGCCCGGCGGGGCGAGAGCCCCGGGGTGCAGCAGACCGCCGCCCGCGGCCTGGAGATCCTCCGCCAGCGGGGCCTGCCCGCGTGAAGGCCTCCGCCTACCTGCAGACGGTGACCGCCTTGCCGCCGGTGAGCTCGATTCGCGCGCGCGGCTGCTTGACGAGGTACCAGCGCAGGGCCTGATCGCCGGCCTGCCCCGCGCCCGCCTCGCCGGCCAGCACCAGCAGCAGGAGATCGGACTCGACATCCCAGGCCACGAGCCGGGCCGGCGCCGGTATCCGCAGCACGGCCCGGGCGCGCGACGAGGTCTCCGCGATCGCGATCCGGTCCTGCTTCGCCTCGTGGCCGGGGGAATCGATCGGGTGCCCGAAGCCGGCCAGCCTGCCCGGCCACGGCCTCTCCGAGGGCGGGCCCCAGTACGTACGCCCTCCCCACGGCGAGCTGTGGCCCTCGCAGCGGCGCTCCGGATCGCCACCGCCTCCCAGGATGACGTGCCAGCTGGTCATCGTCGTGCGGAACGCGCCCGCCTCCCAGGGTCGAGATCCGCGACACGCAGATGCGGCTGCTCAGGTCGAGGCACTCGCTCGCTGGAGGAGCGGGCCGCCAGGCGCGGCGCGGGGCTCGAGGCGATCGTCTTCACCTCGGCCGGAGACGGAGAGACCGAGAAGATCATCCCGGCGCTCACGAAGATGGTCGAGGCGCTCCGCTCGCGCAGGCACCGCGGGCTCGCGATCGACTTCCGGATCCACGCCGACGAGACGCACAGGTCGGTCTTCTCGACGGCGCTCAGCAAGGGCCTGCGATCCGTCTTCGGCGAGCAGAGGCCCGAAGCCTATTGACATCCACCCGCCGCCCGTAGCTTGATCGGCTGATAAGTACATCGGTTCATCCGATGCTTCAGAAAGGGGTGGACTCATGGCGAAGTCCAAGACGAGCACGAAGCTGTCATCGAGCACCCGAAGCGGGTCGGCCACCAAGCCGGCCAGCGCCGGGACCGTGACCGCCAGGCGGAGCCCGGGGCGGCCGAGAGCCGAGCTCGCTGACCAGGCTGCGGACCACGATCGGATTGCACGCAGAGCGTACGAGATCTGGCAGCGAGAGGGCCGGCCAGACGGCCAGGACATGGACCACTGGCTGCAGGCAGAGCGCGAGCTGAAACGCAGCGACTAATCCGGCCTGCATTCACCTGCTGACAGCTCCCTGGCCCGCTTCACGAGGTAGCCCGCGACTTCCCTGGGCGAGTACAGCCAGATCGCCATCAGGACGACGATCCAGGTCACCCGATTCTGGTAGCGCGCCAGCACGAGCCCCAGCGTCCCGCACACGACCGCGTTAAGGAAGATGGCGGCCAGGAGAAAGAGGACGACGCCCTTCGTCCTGGCCGGAATCCTGGCCCGGATCTCGGGGTGGAAGAAGGCGAAGAAGGCAAGGAGCAGAGAGACGAAGACCGCGAAGCGCTGGAGCGTATTGATGTGCTCGACCTTCAAGCTTCCCATCTGCTGCCGGGCGTTCCTGTACTGTCTCTCATAGCCTCCAAAGCACTCCCTGACCGCGCTCTCGAGGTAATCCGTCTTCTCGACGAAGTCGATGTCGAAGTTGACGAGCATCTTCGCGGAGCAGCCGATCGAGTTGTAGGCGCAGATCGCCAGGTACCCGGGGTCCGACAGGACGTCCCGGATGATCCGGCTGTACTCCTCCTCGGTCGCATCCCAACCGCCCATCTTGTAAAACGGGCTGTTCTTCATGTCCCACATGAAGTTGTCCGGAATATGGCCCGCATACTCGCAGAGCCCATAGCGCTTCTCCTGGCAGCTCTCCTCCAGGTAGGCGTCGAGCACCCCGTAGTCCAGCAGCTTCTGCATGATGAAGCTGTGCGAGCCGTACATCACGACGAAGCGATTCCCCATGACATAGTGGACCGTCGGCATCATGATCAGCGCGAGGCCGAACAGGCCCCAGGCGACCACCCAGCGCCTTCGCATCCGCTCGCGGATCCACCCGCGGGAGCGCCGGTTCGACCACATCAGGAGGATCGCGACCAGCGCGATGCCCACGATCAAGATGTGCGTGTTGTGGGTCGTCAACGAGAACGCGTAGACGGCGGCCGCCCCGACGCGCTCCGCGGTGGAGAGCGAATCGTCGAAGAGAAACAGCGCCAGAGACAGAAAGAGGATCGGGGTGAAGGCGTCCACCTGCATCTGGCTCACGCTGAAGCTCGCCGCGGTCGTCAGGCAGACGAAGACGATGGCGGACAGGAAGCCGAGCTTCCAGCACGACGGCGCGAAGAGCGATCGGAAGAGGAGATAGACCAGATAGGAGACCAGGAGCCCCTGGAAGAGGATGACGAGATACGGCGACTGCCCCAGGCTCGCGATCCACACGAAGAGCCCATAGAAGACCGGCCGTCCGGGCATGAGGATCTTCGCGAATCCGATGCGGAGATAGGCCGCCGTGTCGTAGAAGACCAGCGGAAAGCCGTTGTGGAAGCCCATCCAGCAGAGCAAGACGCCCGCGATGCCGACGAGCACCGCTCCCGAAGCGCCCGATCTCCGGCTGTCTTCCCGCATGCCCTACTCGCCCTTCCAGCTTCTTCGGATGAAGGCCCAGACCGGCCTGTGGAAGAAGATCGAGAAGACCGGCAGGACGATCAGCCAGGCCACCCGGCTCTGGTTTCTCTCCTCGACGCCCGCGAAGGCGCCGCACACGAAGGCGTTGGCGGCCCATAGCGACAGCATGAGCCACGACAGCCCGGCCACGTCGGCCGGGATGCGCTTCCGGAGCCCGGCGTGGGAGAACGCGATCGCGATCAAGAGGATGGACAGGAACACGACCGCCCGCTGGCTATCGTTCAGGCTGTCGAGGTCCGGCAACCTGCACACGCAGTGGGCGAAGTTCGATTTGCGTACGTGCCGGCCCAGGTGCTTCTTCATCATCGTCCAGGTGTACTCGCCCATGCCCGCATCCCGCATGTCCATGCTGAAGAGCTGCACCAGCGACTGCTCCACGGCGGCGAGGAGGTTCTTCCACGCGTACCTCGGTGTCAGCGTCACATCCCAGACGATGGCCCCGCAGTCCTCCTCGGCGGCCTCCCAGCCGCCCATCTTGTAGAGCGGGCTGTTCCTCCAGTCCCACAGGAAGTTGTCCGGGATGGCGTCTCGGTACCGGCACAGCTCGTACTTCTCCACCCGGCAGCGCTCTCTCAGGTAGCCGTCGAGCGTTCCGTTCTCGAGCAGGCGGTTCACCAGGTAGACCGACGTCCCGTGCGTGATCGCGAACCTCCCGCTCGCCAGGTAGTGCACGCTCGGTATCGACACCAGGCCGACGCCGAACATCGCCGCCACGAGCAGCCAGCGCTTCCCGACACCGTCGAGCAGGGAGCTCCGGACCCGCCTGGAGAGACAGGCCAGGAGCACGAAGGCCGAGGAGACGGGCACGATGAGCAGGTGAGAGATCTGGGTGCTCAGGCTGAAGACGAAGATCGACGAGACCGCAATCCGCTCCGACGTGGACGCCTGGCCTGCGAACAGAAGCCAGGTTATCGAGAGGAACAACGTCGCCGTGAACACATCCGGCAAGAAGTGGCTGACGTGAAAGCTCGCGGCGGTGGTCAGAGACACCAGCAGCACGAAGGAGAGGAATCCGTATCTCCACAGGCGGGAGCGAAAGAAGGACCGGAAATGAAGGTAGAGGAGATAGGAGACGAGCAGGCCCTGGACCAGGATGACGAGGTAGAGGAGCTCGCCCTGGCTCACGAAGCGGATGAAGAGCCCGTAGACGCTCGACCGCCCGGGATACAGCGTGGACTCGTAGCCCATGGCGAGATGGGAGCCGGTATCGGCGGACAGGATGGGAAAGCAGTGATAGAAGCCCATCCAGCAGAGGACCAAGGCCCCCAGCACGACCAGAACGACGCCGCGCCAGATCGAATCCCGCTCGCCCGCGCCTGCGGTGCCCGTGGCGGCCTGCTCTTCCGGTCCCATCTCAGTCACTCCGCCGGATCGACGTTGCGGCATTCTAGCCCTGAAGCGAGTGCGTTGCACTCATTTCAGAACGCCCGTTCCGTTTGACTCCCGCGATGCCGCGTGCTCTGCTGCCGCTGTGGCTGCGGGTCCACAGGCTCGCGCTCGTGCCTGGCTGCGGCGCGCCGGGTACGGGCTGTTCTTGATCGCGGCCGCGCTGCTGCTCGCGGAGCTCGGCGCGCGCGCCCTGGGCCTGGTGCCCGGGCGGGTGGCCCACCCCTGGCACCTCGAGTGCCCCTCCAAGCGCCACGGCATCGACGTCTACCCGAGCAATCCGCGCGGCGCCTTCGACCTGGACCTGCGCGACGAGGCGACCTTTGCGCGCCTGCACGGCCTGGGCATCCCGCGGCTCGAGCTCGCCCGCGCGCGCACGCCCTTCGCGGTCGAGCAGCGCTACAACGCCGAGCTGTGCCGCGACCGGGAGATCGGCGCCCGGGACCCGGCCGAGCAGCGCGTGCTCGTCGTGGGCGACTCCTTCACCGAGGGCCAGGGCGTGCGCCAGGAGGCCACCTTCGCCCGCAGGCTCGAGTCCCTGCTCCGGGACCGGGGCCGCGCGGTCGAGGTCGTCAACTGCGGCCGCCGGGGCTACGACTTCCCGGGGCTCTTCGACTTCTTCGAGCCGCGGCTCGAGCGCTACGCGCCGGACGCGGTGCTCTACGCCATGATCCTCAACGACCCGGTCCAGTCCGAGGTCTTCCACGCGCAGCAGGCCTTCCTGGACGACTGGATCCTGGCCCGGCGGCGCATGATCCGGCCCGAGGAGCCCCTGGACGCAGGGCCGGCCTGGTACGTGCCGCGGCTGTGGCTGGCGATCGAGGAGCGGCTGGAGGCGCGCGAGGTGGGCCGGGCCACGCGCCGCTGGTACCGCGACATGGTCGGCGAGCCCAACGCCGCGGGCTGGCGGCAGACCGTCGAGCTCGTCTGCCGCATGCAGGCCCGCTGCCGCGAGCGGGGCGCGCGCTTCGCGGTCGCCCTGCTGCCGCTGTTCGTCGGCCTGGAGGGCGACTACCCCTTCGCCGGCGTGCACGAGACGATCGGGCGGGCCTTCACGGCCCGCAACCTTCGCTTCCACGACACCCTGCCCGCCTTCCGGGGCCGGCAGAGCGCCTCGCTCTGGGTCCACCCCTTCGATCGCCACCCCAACGAGGAGGCCCATTCACGGATCGCCGCCGAGCTCGCGCCTCTCGTCGAGCGCCTGCTCGGGGAGGCCGGGCCGTGAAGCCCGCCCGCAGGCGGCTCGCCGACCTGGCCCTGCTCGCGGCCGGGCTGCTCGCGGCGCTGGGGCTCGCCGAGGGCGGCTTCCGCTGGTACCGCGCGGCGCGCCGGGCCGAGACCCGCTCCGACGAGGCCTGGCGCGCGCGCATCAAGCGCATGAACACGGGCATCTACCGCCGCTCGGACAGCGCCGAGCTGGTCTACGAGCCCAGCTGTCCCAGCCGCGTCCAGATGCCCTACGGCTGGGCGGGCTTCAACGCGGCCTGCATGCGGGACGACCGGGACTACGCGCTCGAGCCGGCCGGCAGAGCGCGGCTCGCGCTGCTCGGCGACTCGCTGGCCTGGTCCGAGCACCTCCCGGTCGCCGACGCCCTGTCGCGCGGCATCGAGGCGGCCCTGGACGGGCAAGCCGAGGTGCTCAACTTCGGGGTCAGCGGCTACGACGCGCTGCAGGTCGCGGCCTGGTACGAGCGGGCCGTGCGGCGCTTCCGGCCGGACGCGGTCGTCTGGGTCTACTGCCTCAACGACGCGCTGATCATGAGCGGCCCGTACAACACCCACGGCAGCCCGGCCGACCTGGCGCGCAAGGCGGCCCAGGACGCCTTCTTTACCCGCGAGGCGCCCGTGCGCGCGGAGACCCTCGAGGCCGTGGCCGAGCGCGAGGAGGAGGCCGCGACGATCAAGATCGGGGCCCGGCTGCGCGCCTGGTACCGGGGGCTCGACTACGCCTGCTCGGACGACTACACCGACGAGTACCTGCTGGCTTACGCGGATCCGGCCCGCGCGGAGCGGGTCCGGGCCGCCCTCGAGCGGCTCGGCCGCGCCGCGCGGGCGGACGGGGCCGCGGCCTTGCTGGTCATCGCGCCGGTGCTCCGCTCCTGGGACTGCTACCGATGGACGGCCATCCACCGGCGGGTGGCCGGGATGGCCCGCGAGGCCGGCTTCGCGGTCCTGGATCCGATCGAGCGCTGGCAGGCCGAGACCCGGCCCGAGGACCTGCGCCTGCCCGGCGACTCGCTGCACTTCTCGGCGGCGGGCAACCGGGTCCTGGGCCGGCTGATCGCCGAGGCCGTCCGCGAGGACCTGCGCGCGAGAGCCGAGCGCCGGCGCGAACGGCCCGAGGCCGCCGGGCCGAGAGTCGAGCCCGGCCCCGCGCTCGCAGCCTGGCTCGCGCGCATGCAGCCCCACCTGAGCCGGGAGAGCGTCGAGCGCGCCTTCGCGGCCCGGTCAGCCGGGAGCACGCAGCTGCACCTCGTCTGCCACGTCGTGGAAGGCCGGGCCTGCTACTTCGCCACGGCCGAGGCGCTGGCCGGCTTCGACGGCCGCTACGACCCGGAGATCGAGAGGCCGGATAGGCGCCTGCCGGACGAGCTCGAAGTCGCGATCCTTGATCAGATCAACGTCGAGTTCATCGAGCACGCCAGGCACAACTGCGTCAAGCTGCGCTGCGCGCGGGCAGGCCCCGGCGGCCCGCAGCTGGCTTGCGAGATCGACTGGGGCTGGGGCAAGGGCTGGGAGCCGCTGGCGCTCGAGCCCTGAGGGCTCGCGGTTCGGGAACGGGCCCGGGCTCACTCCAGCCCGGCCGGGAAGGCCAGCACGCCCAGCCTGCGGGTCCAGATGTACCGGCTGTCGCCGCTGAGGTTGTACACGGATCCCCCGCCGTCTCCCCACTCGGCCCTCATCTGGTAGTAGCCCGGCACCACGTAGTCGAGACGGAAGAGGTGCAGGATGTCGTCCTCGCTGCCGTGGCTCGGCTGGGCATGGGTCCACTTGCGGTCGGCCCGCGTGATGGTGCCGTCGAGCACGAGCCTTGCGGCTATCCAGTCGCCGTTGGCGTTGCCGGCGAAGTTCATGTTGAAGTGGGTCAGCAGGATCATCGGCTCGATCATCGGCAGATCGGTCATCTCCAGCGACATGTCGGGGATGGTGACGTAGCTGCCGGCGCTCCTGGAGATGTCGCTGGCTCCTTCTATGTAGTAGGACTGCACGCCGGACGAGACCGGGATGGCCACCGCGCTCAGCCTGCGGGTCCAGTGGTCGCCGTCCTCGGGGTTGTTGCACATGATGCCGCTGCCCTGCCCCCACTCCGCGGCCACCGTGTGCTGGCCCGCGTCCATGGAGACGATCTTGAACAGCTGGACGTGGTCCTCCTCGTCGCCGCCTCCGATCGGCTGCGAGTGCGTGGCCTGGATGTCCGCGGTGCCGTCCACGTTGAATCGGGTCGCCATCCAGCAGCCGTCGCAGCCCACGTAGTTCATGTCGAGCTGGATCAGCACCTCGCACGGCTCGGCCAGGTCCAGGGCTATCGACATGTCGGGGATGGTGGAGTAGGTACCCGCGCTCTTGCACTCGTTGGTCAGCCCGGTGACGTAGCCGCTCTGCACGCCCGTCCAGACCGGGATGGCCAGCACCCCGATCCGCCTTCCCCAGTACCCTCCGCTTCCCGGGTTGTTGCACATGGTGCCCGAGCCCTGGCCCCACTCGGCGCTGACCTGGTAGGTGCCGGCCGGGAGCACGTCCACCCGGTGCAGATGGACGTGGTCGTCCTCGTTGGTGGACCCCTGGGGCTGGGTGTGGGTCCACTTCGTATCGACGTCGCCGTCCACGTTCAGCCGAGCGGCCATCCAGTGGCCGCTTGCGCCCACCCAGTTGATGTCGAAGTCGGTCAGGACCACGTGGTCCGTGTCCAGATCGATGGCCAGCAGCATGTCCGGGATGGTCTCGAACTCGCCGGCGTCCTTGCAGGCCGTGACCACGCCCTCCTTGTACCAGGCCTTGACCTTGGTGTGGGGCCGGCAGGCGTACTCGGCGATGCAGTCGGGATCGTCGCAATCGGTATCGCCGTCCGCGTCGTTGTCCAGGCCGTCCTGGCAGGCGGCGGCTCCGGACTCCTGGGCTGCGCAGAACACGAAGCCCTGGCAGTCGGTGTCGAGGCAGTCGGTCTGGCCGTCGCTGTCGTTGTCGACACCGTCCTGGCAGGTGGACGAGGTGGTCTCCTCGGACAGGCAGAAGACGAAGCCCTGGCAGTCCGTATCCAGGCAGTCGGTCAGGCCGTCGTTGTCGTTGTCGGTGCCGTCCTGGCATGCGGCCGAGGTGCTCTCCTCGGACAGGCAGAAGACGAAGCCCTGGCAATCCGTATCCAGGCAGTCGGTAAAGCCGTCGCCGTCGTTGTCGGTGCCGTCCTGGCAGGCGGACGAGGTGACCTCGGTGTTGGAGCAGAACACGAAGCCCTGGCAGTCGGTGTCCTCGCAGTCGGTCAGGCTGTCGCCGTCGTTGTCCTGGCCGTCCTGGCAGGTGAAGGCGGTGGTCTCGTCGGTGGTGAAGCAGAAGACGTATCCCTGGCAGTCGGTATCGTTGCAGTCGGTCTGGCCGTCGTGGTCGTTGTCTCTCCCGTCCTGGCAGCTGGCGGCGTCCTTCTCCTCGGCCGGCGCGCAGAAGTCGAAGACCTGGCAGTCCGGGTCGGCGCAATCGGTCAGGTTGTCGCCGTCGTTGTCCTGACGGTCGTTGCAGACGCCCGCGGTGTTCTCCATGCCGGAGGCGCAGAAGACGAAGCCCTGGCAGTCGGTATCGTCGCAGTCTGTCTGGCCGTCGCCGTCGTTGTCCTCGCTGTCCTGGCAGGCGGACGCGGTGTCCTCGGTCTCCGGCGTGCAGAAGACGAAGCCCTCGCAACCGTCGTCCTCGCAGTCGGTGCGCCCATCGTCGTCGTTGTCCGCCCCGTCCTGGCAGGCAACCGAGTTGTCCTCGGTGGGTGACGCACAGACCACGAAGTCCTGGCAGTCGGTATCGTCGCAGTCCGTATCGTCGTCGCCGTCGTTATCGGTCCCGTCTCTGCACAGACCGGGGGAGTTCTCCAGGCCGGCCGCGCAGAAGACGTAGCCCAAGCAGTCGCTGTCGTTGCAGTCGATGTCGCCGTCGTTGTCGTTGTCCTCTCTGTCCTGGCACGCCGCGGCCGTGGTCTCGCCCGCGCTGACGGAGTCCGACCCGCAGCCCGCGACCAGCCAGGCCGCGAGCGCCACTGCCAGGAAGATCCAGCTCGCCCTCCGAATCGTCCGAACGGTCCGCATCTCACCCTCCTCGCCTCTGCACCGGTGATGCCGGCTCAGGCTTGAAAATGTCGCTAAGGTTCAGCGCATGCTATCCGATCCGCAAGCCATCGACAACCAAATCCTCCTCGCGCCCGCGGGCCACGGCCTGCCTCCCCGAATCGGGTGGCACCTCGCAAGTGGTCGAGATCAGAAGGTTATCGTTGCGCCCAGGGAGACGAAGAGGTCGAAGAACACGCGCGTGTCCCCGTCGAGCGGGATCGAGATGCCGAAGCTCGGGTGGATGAAGCCGAAGTGCCCCTGGAGCAGCAGGTCCAGGGCGAAGGCCGAGTCGTCTTTGGATCTGGTCAGGGTGGCCAGGCCGCGAAAGCCCAGCCCGGCCGAGATCAGCTCCAGAGCATTGACGCCCAGGGTCGAGCCGAATATGAGCAGCGCCTCGGTGTCCCGCCTGTCCCGTTCTCCCAAGGGAACGACCACGTCCACACCCAGGTGGCCCTGGAGGAACAGCCAGCCGTACTGCACGTCGAACACCAGCGCCGGTACCAGGCCGGCCGACTCGGAGCCGAAGCGGTGCCAGCTCAGGTAGGTGCTGCAGCCGGCGATGAAGCTCGAGATCTCGCCTTCATCCACCTCATCCGTCGAGATGGCCAGGTCGAGCTGGCCCCCGATGCAGGTCCTCGAGCCCCTCTCGCCCTCGAAGCAGTACCGTCCCTTGACGAACAGATCCACGGCCCCGAAGTAGGTCTCGTCGTCCCAGGTATCGAAGTCGAAGTAGGAGAACGTCCAACTCACGCCCGCGGCCGCCGGCCCGAGTCCGATCTGGCCGGAGAGCTCGGGCACGACGCTCGAAAAGCCGTCGCCGAGCGGGATGTGCAGGTCGAAGCTCGCCCGGCTGTCCGTGTCCAGGTCGCGAAGGCCGCCCGAGCCGAAGCGCTGCCGGCCGGGCTCCTCGGCCCGGGCGTCCAGCGGCAAGCTCGCGAGCGCGATGCAGGACAGGGTGAGGAGCGCGCGAGCGGCCGGAGAGCAGAGCACGTCGGAGATCCTCATCGCAGCTCCAATGTCCGAGTGGACATGAACCGGCTCAGGGCGCGCAGCCGGCCGTCAGGCTGAAGGCGCCCGCGTCGCCGTCCGCGCCGTCCACGACCACGAGGTAGGTCCTGTCCCTGTACGCGCCGAAGGTGACGCTGTCCTGCCCGGCGGCGATGCAGGCGTCCGGAGCGCAGTCTCCCTGGAGGATGTAGACGTCCAGGTCGATCCCGGCGGGGTGGCTCAGCTCGATGGTGGCGGCTCCTGTCGTCTCGGGCACGAAGGAGTAGACCACCTCGGGCCCGCTGGCGTCCCAGCCCGCACAGTCGTAGCTGTCGATGACATCGGTGGCACCCCACTGGGAGGTGGCGCCGGAGACCTCCTGGTCGCAGCCCAGCGACCACCACTGCGGGCGGGGCACGCAGCGTCCATCGGCCGGGCAGGCCTGGCTGCCCTGGCAGTCGGGATCGGCGCAGTCCTCGGAGCCGTCCAGGTCGTCGTCCTCGCCGTTGACGCAGATGTCCGCGTCGATGGGCGAGCAGGTCGTCTGCAGTTGGAAGTCGCCCTCTCCGTCGATGACGATGAAGTAGTCCTTGCCCGGCACCGCGTGGAACATGATGCCCGCGCCGCCCATCATCAGACAGGTCTCCCCACTGCACTCGCCTTCCAGCGCCATCAACCAGCCCGTGCCGGGTCCCTGGGGCATCATGATCACGCCCACCTGGACGGGGCTTTCCGTGGTGAACAGCCTGACGTTCTCGCCGCCTGGGCTGGGTATGTCGCCCATGCAGCTCGGGTAGTACATGACCTCGTTGGGCTCCCCGGTCACGCTGACGGTCTGGGTCTCGTCACAGCCGATGCTGCCGTCCTGCTGGCAGACGCCCGCCGGGCACCAGAAGCTGCCCTGGCAGTCCGGATCGTCGCAGTCGATCTGGCCGTCCCCGTCGTTGTCGGCCGCGTCGAAGCAGTCCTCGAACAGGCAGTCGAGCCTCAGGCTGTAGCTGCCGACCACCCCCTCGGGGGCGTCGACGACGATGTAGTAGTCGTGGCCGTCCTGCACGTCGAAGGTCGCGCTGTCGTCTCCGCAGGCCAGGCAGGCGGCGCCGTCGCATGCGTCCTCGAGCACCAGGACCTCGAGCTGGCCTCCGGTGGAGTCGTCGAGGATGATGGCCACGGCTTGCCCGCCGCCTGCAGCGCTGTACAGCCCGGCGCTCTCTGGCCCAGCCAGGACGTCTCCCGTGCAGCTGTATACGTTCACTACGTCGGTGCTGCTCCAGGCGGTGGTGTTGCCGGAGAGCTCTCCCCCGCAGGCGATGATGACGTTGGAGGTGTAGCACTCGCCGCTCGCCGGGCAGAACGCGCCTCCGACGCAGGCCGGATCGTCGCAGTCGGTCCGGCCGTCCGCGTCCTCGTCCACGCCGGTGATGCAGGCGCGGCCCTCCTCGAGCGCGCAGGCGGGATCCGCATGGCAGTCCGTATCCGCGCAGTCGGCGAAGCCGTCGCCGTCGTCGTCGATGATGTTGTCGCAGACCTCCTGGCAGTAGATGCGCAGGGTGTAGTCGCCGAAATCGCCGTCTCGGCCGTCGATGACGAAGTAGTACGTCGTGCCGCTCACCGCGGCGAAGGTCAGCGACTCGTCGGCGAAGTGCAGGCAGCGGTCTCCCGCGCACTGGTCCTCCAGCACGAAGAGGTCCAGGTCGCGCTCGGCGGCCTCGTACTCGATGCCGACGCTGACCTGCCCGTCGCGGGGGGCCGTGAACGCCCAGGCCACCTCCGGACCGGACTCGTCCCATCCGACACAGGAGTACACATCGATCACGTCGCTGGGCTGCTGGTTGTCGTTGGTCGTGGTCGAGAAGCGGGCGTCGTTGCAGTGCACCGAAAAACGGGCGCTGCAGCGGCCGCTGCCCGGGCAGGCGGGATCCCCGGCGCAGTCGCCGTCGTCGCAGTCGATCTCGGTATCGAAATCGTCATCGACCCCGTTGTTGCAGTCCTCCGCGATCGAGACGCAGGCGACGTCGATGCCGAAGGCTCCGGCCCGGGCCTCGAAGCTGTCGACCACCAGAAAGTAGGTGTTCCCCGGCGCGGCGATGAAAGTCACCTGCTCGTCGCCGTAGTGGGTGCAGGCATCCTGCCGGCAGTCGGCCTCCAGGACGAAGACGTCCACGTCCACCCCGGCATCTGGCGCCAGCGTAACGCTGACCTCGGAGGCCTCGGCCGCGGTGAACTCGAAGACGAGCTCTCCTCCGGTCTCGTCCCACTCCAGGCAGCTGTACCAGGACAGCGCGTTGGCCTCTGCGGAGGTGTCGCCGGCCAGGCCGTCGCCGCAGCCGATGGGGATCGGCGCGCCCGAGCAGGCGCCCGTGCAGGAAGGCTCGCCGAAGCAGTCCAGGTCGAGGCAGTCGACGAAGCCGTCGCCGTCCTCGTCGTCGCCTCCGGTGCAGATCTCACTCGGCGGGCCGCAGTCGCTGTCGCTGCCCTCGCAGCCGGCCGGACAGCAGCCGTCGCCATCGACGCAGTCGCTGATCGGATCGTGCGGACAGGTCGCGTCGCAGTCGGACGCGTCGCCGGTCAGGGTGTCGTCGGTGCAGGGATCCGCGTCGTCGCAGTCGGTGGGGCAGGTGTCCGGCGGATCGCAGGTCTCCCCCGGCTCGATGACGTCGTTGCCGCACACGGGCTCGCAGTCGCTGTCCACGCCGGCGTGACAGCCCGCCGGGCAGCACAGGTCGCCGTCCGCGCAGTCGACGATCTCCGTGTGGCTGCAAGCGACGTTGCAGTTGTCTGCGCTGCCGGTCATGAAGTCGAGCGTGCAGTCGTCCGAGTCGTCGCAGCTTTGCGGGCAGGTGTCCGGCGGATCGCAGGTCTCGCCGGGCTCGATGGCCTCGTTGCCGCAGGTCACGGAGCAGTCGTTGTCGGTGTTGGCACTGCATCCAGCCGGGCAGCACAGGTCGTCGTCGACGCAGGCGACGATGGCCGTGTGGCTGCAGGCCGCGTTGCAGTTGTCGGCGCTGCCGGTCATGACGTCGAGCGTGCAGTCGTTCTCGTCGTCGCAGCTGAGCGGGCAGGTCGCCGGCGGATCGCAGGTCTCGCCGGGCTCGATGGCCTCGTTGCCGCAGGTCACCGAACAGTCGCTGTCCGTGCCGGCGTCGCAACCCGCCGGGCAGCAGCCGTCGCCGTCCTGGCAGTCGACGAGGACGGTATGCGCGCAGGCCAGGTCGCAGTCCTCGGCCGCGCCGGTCGCGCTGTCCACAGTGCACGCGTTGCCGTCGTCGCAGCCGGCCGGGCAGCTCGCCGGCGGATCGCAGGTCTCGCCCTGCTCGACCGCGCCGTTCCCGCACGCCGGCTGGCAGTCGCTGTCGGTGTTGGCGTTGCAGGCGGACGGACAGCAACCGTCGTCGCCGGCGCAGGCCGTGATGACCTCATTGGCGCACGTCAGGTTGCACTCCGCAGCGCTGCCCGACATGCTGTCGAGCGTACAGGGATCACCGTCGTCGCAGGTCGCCGGGCACGACTCGGGCGGATCGCAGGTCTCGCCATCGTCGATCCTGGCGTTGCCGCACAGCCCGGAAGAGCTCGCGTCGTCGCAAGCCCAGAAGAACATCGACGCCAGGATCACGGCCAGCGTGATCTTGCTCATAGCAGGTCCCTCCTGAACGACATCCAAGGCGACTCTCGCTCGATGAGTCGACTCTAGCTCACCTGGCTGGAAGTGTATAGCGCCCGCGCCGTCCCGAGCGCAGGGGAGGCTCAACGGCAGGAGAAGTGGAGGGCCCAGGACTCGAGCTGGCCCACGTCCCAGAAGGCGTGATCGGAGACGTGCAGGGTCCAGCGGCCGGCCAGGCTCGAGAGCGCGGCGCTGTCCAGCTCGAGGCCCTCGATCCGCAGGTCGTCGGCGCTGCCGCCCTGCCGGTCGTGCAGGCCGAGCAGCTCGCCGCCGGGCGCCTCGAGCACGACCACCAGGTCGCCGATGTAGCTGTGGCCGATGCTCACGTCCACCCGCACGCCCAGCGGGCAGCGGGGCAGATCGGCGAGCTCGAGGCTTCCGGAGATGCCCTGCGGGTCGGCGTCGGGAATGAGCCGGACCTGCTCGTCGACCAGATCGATCCCCGGCTCGCCGCAGTACCAGACGCACGCGCCTTCCTCGCAGCTCGCGAAGCCGATGCAGCGCGGGCGGCTCCAGTGGTTGTCCGGGTTGGTGCAGTCGGCCTCGGTCTCGCAGCTGCCCGCCGGCAGGCAGGTCCCGCTGCCGCCGATCCGGCCGGTGGGCACGCCTGCGCAGTAGAGGTCCTCGTGGCAGGAAAAGCCGATCGAGGGCCCGCAGGCCTCGCCGGCCACGGCGATCCGCACCGTGCGGTGACAGGCGTCCCAGACGATGAGCTGCCCGTCGGCGAACCAGCCCTCGCTGCGAGAGCCGATGGCGGAGCAGACCGGCTCGCCCATCGAGGCGCAGCGCGCCCAGGCGATGAGCTCGTCCGTGTCCGCCCAGTACCAGCCCTCGCTGCGCGTGCCGATCCGGCCGCAGAAGGGCCGGTGATCCGAGGGCAGGTCGCCCAGCTCGTAGCTGTAGCCGGTCAGCAAGAAGCCGTAGCGCTGCACGCTGTAGTCGGTAAGCAGCCGGATGTGCAGCTCGTTGCCGTCCACCCGGAAGCTCCGGCCGCTGTGGTTGCCGGTCAGGCGCTCGACCAGCAGGCCCTCCGCGTCGTAGAGCTCGACGAAGTCGTAGTTGCGCTCGCACTCCAGCCTGTCGAAGGTCACGCTCAGGCTGCTCGCCTCGGGCGGGGCGCTCAGGGTCCAGGTCTGGTCCAGGTAGTCCGCGTAGGGATGCGGGCTCTCGATCTGGCAGCTCATGTAGACGCTCTTCACGGCGTGCTGCAGCTCGTCGACCTCGGTCGTCGGATCGGCGCCGCAGCCGCAGGCGAGCGCCAGGATAAAAGCCGGTATGCAGATTCGGATCATGGTCTCCCTCGGATCTTGGTCTTCAGGCCCAGCCCGCCTAGCAAAGGGCTTGCCAAGATCGGCAGGCTCGCAAGTGCTCGTTTTTTATAGAGCTGCTTGTCCTACAATGAGCTCTATTTGTATCCTATGGACTACACTGTCGCACCTGTAGGATACAGGGCTCAGCGCGGAGCGGGAACGAGGGGCGTCTCCGCGGCCGCCGCCCGGGGCAGGATGCGCGGTCGCAGGCGGGGGTGGGATGTCAGCAGCTCGAAGATCTGGTCTGCGATCCGGCGGTGGACCGGCTCGCGCAGGTGGAAGTAGTCCATGAACTGCTCGGGCCCGAAGGCGAGCCGCTCCCGCTTCCAGTCCTGGTCCAGATCGAGCAGCACGATCCGCCCGTCGGCGGCCAGCGCGCGCAGGTGGGCTATGAGCGGCGACTTGGCCCGCACGTCGAAGGTCAGGATCTCGGCGTCCCGGGCCTGCTCCAGCAGGCGGATGGACTCGCCGTAGTCGGGCTCGGCCAGGCCTTGCTCCCAGACCCGGCTGACCCGCTCGAGCGCGCCGAAGGGCTCGGCCCTGAGGTTGCCGACCGGGCTCAGCATGACGACCGGGATGTCGCGCGCGCGCGCGAGCTCCAGGATCGCGTCGAGCTTGCGCGCGAACTGCTCCAGGATGAGCGCGTCGTAGCAGCCGTAGTCCCGGCCTTCGATGTCGACCAGGCTGCCCTCCTGGAGCGCCTTGAGGATCCGCGGGGTCTGCAGGCGCAGGTAGGGCTCGAAGTCCTCGACATCCGACAGCAGCCAGGGCACGGCCAGCAGCGGCTCGAAGGCGTCGTAGGCCTTGGAGATCACGTGGTGGTAGGCGTTGGCGTACTCGTTGTGGCCCATGTAGAAGACCAGCAGGTCGGGCGCCGGCTTGTCCTGGCGCTCGAGCAGCTCTCGGACGGTCCTCTCGATGGTGAAGGAGTCCACCCCGCAGTAGCCGAAGTTGAGCAGCCGGAGCTCCGGGTTGACCTCGCGAATCAGGCGCTGCTCCAGGAAGTAGTGAAAGGTGGCGCCGTCCGAGAGCACGACCGACGAGGCCCCGAAGAGGAAGATGTTGCGGTGGGTCGGGCTGAGCCAGCGGTAGGCCTTCGGGTAGGGGATCTCGATGCCCTGCTTGCGCGCGTAGTAGCGCTCGAGCCGCTCGCGGATCTCCGCGTGCTCGATGCGGTTGAGCCGGACGATGTCGACCGCGATCCAGACGAGCATCGCGCCCAGCAGCAGCCAGGGCGAGACGGCGAGCGCGCGGAACCAGCGCCGCCTTCCGCCTGCAGCCGCCCGTTCGTCCGGGGCCTCCATGGGTGCAGGCTATCGCATGGCGGAACGCGGGGAAAGCCCTTGACCTGCTCCGCGGCCGGCTCAATAATCTCGCCCATGGCCGACGCCGCCCACAGCCAGACCGGCCTGCTGTCCCGGCTGACGAGCCCGAGCCTGGAGCAGGCGCGGGACACGGCCATGGCCTTCGCCTTGATCGGGATCATCCTCGCCTGGCTCACCGGGCAACGGGCCTGGATCCTGGCCGCGGGCGGGCTTCTGCTGCTGGCCATGATCTGGCCGGGCTTCTTCCGCCCGGCGGCCTACCTGTGGTTCGGGCTCGCCCGGCTGCTGGGCGCGCTGGTCTCCCGGCTGCTTTTGAGCTTGCTCTTCTTCGCGCTGATCGTGCCGGTGGGCCTGATCCGCCGCGCGGCCGGCGCGGATCCCATGCAGCGCAAGGCCTGGCGTTCGGGGCAGGGCTCGGTCTTCCGGCTGCGCGATCCCGCAAACGAGCGCTCGAAGATGAGCCAGCCGTTCTGAGGACGACGATGGAATTCCTGCGCGATCTGTGGGGTTTTTTGAGAGTCCGCAAGAAGTACTGGCTGGCGCCGCTGATCATCGCCCTGCTGCTGCTCGGCTTCGTGATCGTCTTCACCAGCGGCACGGCCGTGGCCCCCTTCATCTACACGGTCTTCTAGCCCCGCACCCATGCCGCGCGCCATCCTGGGCATCTCCGCCTTCTACCACGACAGCGCCGCCGCCCTGGTGGTCGACGGCTCGATCGCGGCCGCGGCCCAGGAGGAGCGCTTCAGCCGCCGCAAGCACGACGCTTCCTTCCCGCACTGCGCCGCAGCCTACGTGCTGTCCGAGTATGGCTTCAGGGTCTCGGACTGCGAGGCGGTCGTCTTCTACGAGAAGCCCTTCTTGAAGTTCGAGCGCCTGCTCGAGACCTACCACGGCTTCGCGCCCCGGGGCCTCGTGAGCTTCCTCGCCGCCATGCCGGTCTGGGTCAAGGAGAAGCTCTTCTCCCGAAAGCTGCTCGCGGACGCGCTCGCGAAGATCGACGGCAGCCGGCCGCCGCGGATGCTCTTTCCCGAGCACCACATGAGCCATGCGGCCTCGGCCTTCTACCCCTCGCCCTTCGACGAGGCGGCCGTGCTGACCATCGACGGCGTGGGCGAGTGGGCCACGACCACCATCTGCGCGGGCCGCGGCCGCGAGATCGAGATCCTGCGCGAGCTCGTCTTCCCCCACTCGCTCGGCCTGCTCTACTCGGCCTTCACCTACTACACCGGCTTCAAGGTCAACAGCGGCGAGTACAAGCTGATGGGCCTGGCGCCTTACGGCAACCCGGGCTCCGAGCGGACGGCCGGCTTCGAGCGGAAGATCCGGAGCGAGCTCGTCGACCTGCGCGATGACGGCTCCTTCCTGCTCAACATGGACTACTTCGACTACGCCACGGGCCTTCGCATGTGCCGGGACGGGCGCTTCGAGGCGCTGTTCGGCCTGCCGCCGCGCGCGCCCGAGAGCGAGCTCGGCCAGCCGTACATGGACCTGGCGCTCGCCATCCAGCGCGTGACCGAGGAGATCGTGCTGCGCCTGGCCCGCACGGCCCGCGAGCTCGTCGGCTCGCCCAGGCTGGCGCTGGCCGGTGGGGTGGCGCTCAACTGCGTGGCCAACGGCAAGCTGCTGCGCAGCGGGCTCTTCGACGAGATCTGGATCCAGCCGGCGGCCGGCGACGCCGGCGGCGCCCTGGGCGCGGCCCTGGCGGCCTGGCACCAGGAGCTGGGCGGCGAGCGGGAGGCGGGCGGCGGCGCGGACCGCATGCGCGGGGCCTACCTGGGCCCGGCCTTCTCGCGGGCCGAGATCCTGCGCTGCGCGCGCGGCCGCGCCGCGCCTTTTTGCGAGTATCGCGATCTCGACGCGCTGTGCGCCGAGGTGGCCACGCTGCTGGCCGACGGCAAGGTGGTCGGCTGGTTCCAGGGGCGCATGGAGTACGGACCGCGGGCGCTCGGCAACCGCAGCATCCTGGGCGATCCGCGCAGGCCCGACATGCAGAAGAAGCTCAACCTCAAGATCAAGTACCGCGAGGGCTTCCGGCCCTTCGCGCCCAGCGTGCTGGAGGAGCGGATCGGAGACTACTTCGAGCTCGACCGGCCGTCGCCGTACATGCTGCTGGTGGCGCCGGTGCGCGCGCAGCGCTGCCGGGCCCTGCCGGAAGGCTACGCCGAGCTGCCGCTCTACGAGCGGCTCTACTTCCAGCGCTCGGACGTGCCGGCCGTGACCCACGTGGACAACTCGGCCCGCATCCAGTCGGTCAGCCGCGAGACCAACGAGCGCTACTGGAGGCTGCTGCGCGCCTTCCACGAGCGAGAGGGCTGCGGCTTGCTGGTCAACACCAGCTTCAACGTGCGCGGAGAGCCCATCGTCTGCACGCCGGACGACGCGTACCGCTGCTTCATGCGCACCGAGATGGACGCCCTGGTCATGGGGGACCTCCTGTTCCTCAAGCAGGATCAGCCGCCGCTCGCGGAGCGCGCGGACTGGCGGCAGGAGTACAGGCTGGACTGAGAGGAGCCGCTTGGTCTTCGCCATTACCGCGGTCTCGGCCATCGTGCCGTCCCTGCTCCTGGTCTGGTACTTCCGCTCCCGCGACCTGCGCCCGGAGCCGGCCGGGCTGTGCTTCGCGACCTTCGGGCTGGGCCTGGCCATCATCGTGCCGGTGCTGCTCATCGACGGGCTCTTCTACCTGCTGCTGGGCGTCTTCGGGCAGCTGGGGCCTTACGGCCACGGCCTCAGCCAGGCCTTCCTGATGGCGGCCGTGCCCGAGGAGCTCTGCAAGTTCGGGGTGGTCTGGCTCTTCGCCTCCCGGCGAGCGGCCTTCGACGAGCCCATGGACGGCGCGGTCTACGGCGTGCTGGCCTCGCTGGGCTTCGCCACGCTCGAGAACGTGCTCTACACGTTGAGCGGCGGGCTGGGCGTGGCCGTGTTCCGGGCGCTGACGGCCGTGCCCGCGCACGCCTTCTTCGGGGCCGTCATGGGCAGCTACATCGGCCGGGCCCGGCTGGGGCCGCCCGCCGGCCGGCGCCGCGCGCTGGTCCAGGCCCTGCTCTGGCCCATGCTCCTGCACGGCCTGTACGACTTCCCGATCCTGACCATCAAGCAGATGAAGGAGAGCGGCCTGGACGTCCCGGGCCTGGAGGTGGCTGCGCTTTGCCTGGCCGCCCTGGGCGCCCTGATCGCGGCCTGGATCTGGGCCGTGCGCCTGGTCCGCAGGCTCCGGCGCGAGCAGCGGGCCGAGATCGACGCCGCCGGCGAGGCCGGCGAGGCTCCCCGGGCCGAGGCCCCGGCGCCCGCGAGGCCCGCGGCCCATCGTCCGAGCGCGGGCCGCCGGGCGCTCGGCTGGACCCTCGCCCTGCTGGGCGGCCTGCTGGCCTCGGGCGGCGGCCTTGCAAGCCTGGGCATCGGCCTCGGCCTGCTGGTCTCCGAAGAGGCGCAGGCCGAGATCAGCTCCACCCTGCTCGGCGGTGCGATCATCGGCCTGCTCCCGCTCGTCCTGGGCCTCCTCCTCTTCCGGGCCGGCCTGCGCCGGATCCGCGGGGTGCCAGGGGATTCGGGAGAGAGTGGCCACCGAGGCCTGCCAGGCTGACAAGTCTTTGATTTATCGAGGCATCCGCGCTGTCGCGTTTTCACCCCGACCCGGGCTTCGCCCGACCTCCCCCATCAGGGGGAGGTGGATTTTCCAATGTGCACAGAGTGTTATCCGTCCCTCCCCTGGCGGGAGGGACCGGCCGAAGGCCGAGGGAGGGCGATGGCTTCCCTGGAGCGAGCCGGCCCGCCACCCGACCGCGCTCAGGCCGAGCAAGCTCTCATCTTGCACCAGCTTGATGCTCACCGCGCCCTTGAACTTGCCGAGCTCGGCAGCGCTGGCCGGCGGGATCTCGCGCCCCGCGCAGGCTGAGCATCTTGCCGGGCCAGGCGGAAAACGCCCGGGCCACGGGCTGGGGCAGGCGCTCGAGCCCGTCGAGGAAGAGCCGCTCACCCTTGAGCCCGGCCAGAGCCGCCGCTGCGGCCGGAGACAGGGATCGGCCCGAGCAGGTCTAGAAGCTCCTTTCCCTGTTGAGCCCGATCCGACCTCGCCCGGAGCGCATTCAGCGCCGAGGCCGGCGCAGACGCCGAAGCCGGCTTCGAGAGCTCGGTCCGGGAAGGCTCTCCTCGGACCGGTCGAAGAGCGGGACCGGATCGATCCTCCCGGCGTCGTCGTTCCAGCGCCGGACCTGGACCTCGTCGCCCTGCACGTGCAGGAAGGTGAATCGCCGGGCATCCGGATGGAGCCGGTCCCAGGGGTTGTCGACCGAGGTCCAGGTGCCGCTGTTGGCGTAGGTGGCCTTCCCGCCCGCGATCCGGCGGATGTCCACCTCGTGGGTATGCCCCATCAGCACCAGCTTGACCCCGGTCAGCTCGGCGATCCGCTCGGCCTGCTGGGCGCAGACCGCCACGCTGCGGTCGGTCGTCCGGCGCAGCTTGTGGGCCAGGTGGTTGCCGAGCCCCAGCAGCACCAGCATGGTGGCGATCGAGAACACGGCCAGCAGGATGGCCTTGACGAAGACCGACTCGGCGACGAAGGGCGTGGCCTGGATGACGTTGAAGATCAGCAGCCAGACGTACAGAGACACGAAGGCCACGCCCGCGGTCCAGGTGAGCCGCCGCAGGATGGGCTTGGTCATCTCCTTGACCAGCCCGGCCTTGGAGGCGGACAGGGGCATGATCTTGAGCGCGTTGAGCTGCGCGTGCAGATCGCGCGGCTCGGCGGCCCGGTCCAGCGACTCGAAGGCCTCGCGCTGCTCGGCCTCATCCTGCTCGCACGGCCCGGAGCTGCCCGAGGGGCTCCGGGGCCCGAGGGCCTGGAGGAAGAAGGGATAGTGACGGCGCGCGATCCGCAGCAGGTCGAGCAGGTTGTAGCGCCGCAGGAACTCCAGGTAGTGCTCGAAGGAGACCACCTTGGGCGTGTAGGGATCGATGTGGTGGACCCCGTTGTAGAAGTAGCGCACGAAGAGTGAGCCCAGCGGGTAGTCGAGCACGGGCTCGCTCTCGCCGCGGCGCTTGCCGACCGGCAGCAGCGGCCGCAGGGGATAGCGGATGCTGTTCGACGCCTCGTACTGGTTGCCGTGCTCGATGTAGACCCGCCCCGGCTCCAGATAGAACCACTGGTGAAAGCGCAGCCGCGCGCGCACGGCCTCGTCCCCGCCCGCGCGCTCGACGAGCTGCCCGACGAGCCGCTCCCGGACCTCCTCGAAGAAGATCTCCAGGTCGTGGTTGCCGCGCAGGATCTCGATCCGGTGGCCCGCGGCCGCGAAGCGGGCCAGGGCATCGAAGAAGGCCGGATGCCCCTGGACGATCCGATCCAGCTTGAAGATCGACTTGGAAGGCGTCGGGTTGAGCCCGAAACGCCGCTCGGCGCTCGACATCTCGAAGCCGGGCTCGGGATCGGGCAGGCGCGTGATGGTCAGGAAGTCGAGCACGTCGCCGTTGAGGACCAGGACCAGGCCCGAGGGATCGGCGGCATAGCGGCGCTGCAGGTGATCGAGCAGGCGGGCGAAGGACTCGTCGTAGAAGAACTCCTCCATGGGCGAGAACCGCTCCGGGTGCCGGCTGCGCCCCTCGCCGAGGTGGAGGTCGCTCAGCACGACCAGGTCCGGGCTGGAATCGGATGGGCGGGCTTGTTCCTCAGGGACCAAGGTGGATGGTGGCTCCGGGTTCGTGAGCGTTCAGACCCGACTGCTCACCGCCCGAGGACACGGCCAGCGGCACGGTCACGACCGTGACCAGGACGGCGCCCGCCACGGTCCAGATCCACCATTGCTTGTACCACTCGTCGTACCAGGCGGGCGCGGCGGCCAGCTGCTCTTCCTTGTCCTTCTTGGCCTGCTCGGCCAGCAGCGCATCGGCGGCTTTCTTCTCCTCCTCCGCCTTGCGCTTGGCCTCGGCCTGCATGGCCAGCACCTCGGGTGAGAAGTCCTTGTAGGTCGTCAGCACGCCCTCGACGAAGTGCTTCTCGCCCGCCTTGACGTTGATCTCGGTGATGAAGTCGTTGTGTCCCTCGAGGACGATCTGGACCTTGTGATCGCCGACCGGCACGTCCTGGATCAGCGGCGTGCGCCCCAGGAAGTTGCCGTCGACGTAGACCTCGGCCTTGTCCACGTTGCAGGAGAACTTGACCAGTCCCGAGTAGGGGATCAGATCCACCATCATGTCCAGCTTGCGGCGGGGGCGGATCGTGAAATCCAGCTCCAGGGTGCTGAAGCCGGGCTTGGTGGCCTTGAGCTTGTGCTTGCCGGGTCTGAGCTGCACGGGCTTGTCGAACGGCGTCTTGCCGATGAGCTTGCCGTCGACGTAGACCTTGGCACCGTCCAGCATGGACTGGATCACCAGGCTCCCCTTCGCGGACCGCCGGCGGCCCCGCGCGTCCGCCTGCGCGGGGATCAGCAATGCGAGCGCCACAGCCATCACCACCAGCCCGGAGAGAGTCGTTCGAACAGCCATCTCAACCCCTTCTTGCATGAGTCCGCTGCGCTCCTGCCCAGCGTGCAGCTTCCATCCTATCCGACAAGACAGCTCCAGTTCAAGTGGGCGTTCAGGGCGTCTGGATCTCGGTGAGCAGGAGGATGTTGTCCAGCGCCCCGTCGAGCTCGGCCACGGCGGCCGCGATGTCCCCGAAGCCGTCACCGTTCAGGTCGCCCACCGCCACCCCGAAGACCCCCTTGTCGTATGCGGGCAGCCCGGAAAGCGGCAGCAGATCGATCGCGCCCGCGCTCTGCCCGAGCAGCACCTCGATGGCCGTGCCGCCGTGCGGCAAGGTCTCGTGGCCGTTGCCGATGACCAGGTCCGCGACCCCATCGGCGTTCAGGTCTCCCCAGGCCAGCCCCCGCCCGTCGTGGGCGCTGACGGTCAGCGGGATGTCCTGCGCGCTGAAGTGACCGGTGCCGTCGTTGACGAAGATGTGGTTGCCCATGGCGGTGTAACCACCGCCAGAGTAATAGGTGTCGTTGACGACCGCCACGTCGAGGTCTCCGTCGCCGTCCAGGTCGACAAGCTCGCTGTTGTAGGCCCGCAGGGCATTGGCCGGCAGACGCGAGGTGCCCTCCTCGGTAAACGCGAAGGTCGCGCCCTGGCCGTCGTTGACGAGCAGCCGCTGCTGGCGCTCGGACTCGCCCAGGTAGATGTCGGCGTCGCTGTCGCCGTCCAGGTCGCCGGCCGCGGCGCTGAAGGTGTAGTCGCTGTGGGCAGCCATGCTGGGCAGCCGGCTGTCGTCGCGGACGAAGGTCCCGTCGCCCTGGTTGAGCAGCAGCACGTTGGCCCGATCGCTTCCGAAGTCCACGTTGAAGGCGATCGGCAGGAAGATGTCGGTCCCGCCCAGGCCGTCGAAGTCCGCCGCGCACACCCGGCCGAAGCAGTAGCCGTCGTCCTGCCCGGTGACGGAAGGCAGCGGCGTGGCCGCCTCGCTGAATCCGCCGGCGCCGTCGTTGACGAGCAGGAGCATCTCCTGGCTGGTCGTGGCCGCGCGGCTGAGCACGAGGTCGCGGTCCAGGTCCCCGTCCACGTCGACCGCCAGCCCGAAGTGCCATGACCCGATCCCGGCCACCGCGCTCGTGTCGCCGGCGCTGAAGCTCCCGCCGCCCTCGTTGAGGGTCAGATCGATGCCGCCCGGGTTGTCGTGGTAGTCGGTCTGGCTGATCCAGACGATGTCCGGATCCCCATCGCCGTCGACGTCCGCGATCTGGACGTCGGAGGTGGAGCGCTGGTTGGCGCCCAGCAGCTGGCTGTGATCCACCAGCGCCACGCAGACGTCCGCGCCGTCTCGCTGGCCGCAGAACGCGGGGCAGGCGTCCTCGGACTGGTCGTACTCGCAGAGCCCTTCCACGCAGCGCCCGTTGGACCAGCTCCGCAGGTGGATCACGTCGCTGCACTCCGCGTCCGGCGGCGTGCTGCAGTCGACTCCCTGGCAGGGGTCGACGCACGCGCCCGACTCGCATCCGTGCTCGCAGACCGTGTCGGTGTAGGCGTCGTAGATGCAGCCCCCGTCGACGCAGCGCCCCTGCCCGTAGCTGCGCAGCGTGCTGGCACCGACGCACTCGTCGGCGGGCGGGTTGTCGCACTGGACACCCAGGCAGGGATCGCCCGTGCAGGCGCCTCCGGCGCAGCCGTTCGGACAGGTCGTGTCCGTGTAAGCGTCGTAGATGCAGCCCCCGTCGACGCAGCGCCCCTGCCCGTAGCTCCGGAGCGTGCTGACATCGATGCACTCGTTTGGCGGCGGATCGTTGCACACGACGCCCAGGCAGGGATCGCCCGTGCAGGCGCCTCCGTCGCAGCCGTTCGGACAGGTCGCGTCGGTGTAGGCGTCGTAGATGCAGTCTCCGTCGACGCAGCGCCCCTGCCCGTAGCTCCTGAGCGTCTGCGCATCGACGCACTCGTCGTCCGGCGGGTCGTCGCACACGACGCCCAGGCAGGGATCGCCCGTGCAGGCGCCGCCGGCGCAGCCCTGGGGGCAGGTCGTGTCGGTGTGGTCGTAGACGCAGTCGC